>NZ_JANIJY010000010.1:0-91254 GCF_024580695.1 Brevibacterium sp. 91QC2O2
CTCGGGCGTCGCACAGCCGAACATTGCGGCCTATGAGTCGGGGAGCCGACGGGCATCGCCACAGATGATCGAACGGCTGCGTCGCGCAGCCAAACCGTTGCCACATGAGGCGCTTGCCGCGCATGCCGCAGCACTTGAGAGCCTTGCCGGCAGATTCGGACTCAGCAATGTACGCGTGTTCGGATCGGCTTCCCGTGGTTCCGATCATCCGGGAAGCGACCTCGACCTATTGGTGACGCGTACCGGGGGCGTCGGCTTGCTCGGCCTTGCCTCATTCGCTGATGCGGCGAGCGAACTGCTCGGAGTCGAGGTCGATGTCGTCAGTGATGGTGGTCTTGCACCGGGCCACGAGATTCTCCGGACAGCGGTTGCCGTGTGATTGCGCGGGACGAGGCCGCTCTACGAGAGATTGTGCGTTTGTGCTCAGTCGGTGAAGCGCTGGCGGCGCGCGGCCATGATTGGTACGTCGGCGACGCGGAGAATGTCCCGGGTCTGGCCTCGGAGTCGGTGATCATCAAGATCGGTGAGAATGTGGCACGATTGAGCGCCGGGCTCGTGGAGGAGCATCCGCAGGTGCCCTGGTCGCCGATCAAGCGAATGCGAGATCGCCTCGCGCACCAATATGAGGAAACGGACTATGGGGCCGTCTGGGACACCCTCGTGGGTGATCTTCCGGTGATCAGGAACTACATCGTCACGGTGCTCGGGTCCTGACGGCAAGTGTTGCAGTGTGTCGGAACTTGGTCGAGTCCCGGTTCCCCGACGGCTCGGAACAGGGCGCTGCGGCGGGGCGATTCTGCACTGGGATCAGTGGCCGGGCCGACTGGATTCGGCCCGGCCCGCCACCCGACCGACTACGGGAACCGGCCCGCAGGCGATCGGGTGAAGGCGGACAAGAACGCTCCCCTTCCGCAAGCTCCCGGGCCGGGTGCTTTCCCGGCCCGGCTCCGGCGATATCAGGAGACCATAACAACGCGCCCGACGACGGTGCGCTCGGCCAGGCCCTGGAGGGTGTCGTTGACGGTCTGAGCTTCCAACGGTGCCTCGGTGATCGGCAGTTTCGGCAGCTCGGTGGAGTTGGCCAGATCCACCAGGGCGCGCAACTGGGGGAGGCTGCCGACGAAGTTGCCCTCGATCTTGAGCTGGTTGAGAGCCATCACCGTGGTGGGGAACGCCAACTGACCGCCGAACAGGCCGACGCTGACGAGCTTCCCGCCGATTCCCATAGCGCCCAGCGCCAGACTGGAGGTAGCGCCGTTGTTGACGAAGTCGATCGCCCCGGCCAACTTGCCGCCCCCGGCCGTCACGAGGTCGGTCACGGGGTCTGCGCCGGTGGTGAGCACCGTCGCGGTCGCGCCGGCCTTCCGTGCGTTCTCCAGTGAGGCCTCGTTGACGTCGGCGGCGACGATGTTCTTGTGTCCGCGTGCCGCCAGCAGGGCCACCGCGCTCAGTCCGACGCCGCCGGTGCCGACGACCGCGATCGGCCGGTCGACCTCCTCCGTCAGCACTTTGGAAACCGCAGCGTAGCCCGTCACACCCGAGCAGGCCAGTGTCGCGGCCCATGCCGGGTCCAGGTCACCCACCGGGATGAGGTAGCGCGAGTCCGGGACCCAGACCTCGCGGGCGAAACCGCCCTTGAGCGCGATCGAGAGGTTTCGCTTGGCCCCGATGCAGTAGTTCTCGTTGTCGTCGCGGCAGGGCTGGCACTCACCGCAGCCGATCCAGGGGTACACGATGTATTTCGTGTCTCCTGGCTCCACGCCGGCTTCGGGTCCGGCAGCTACGACCTCGCCGACGATCTCATGGCCGAGCACGAATGGATATTCGGCACCTGCGTCGGTGACGGGCATCTGGCCCGCGTCCCCTAAGTCGAAATAGCCTTCTGCGCAGTGGACGTCGGAGTGGCAGATACCCGAATGGGTTATCTTGACGAGGACCGACGCCCCCGTGAGCTCTGGCGTTGCGATTTCGATTTCCTCGGCGGGGGCGCCCGGCTCCGCGATTCCGAATACCTGCATGTGATCCTCCTTGATCGTGCACTGCATGGTTCGATGGTCCGCGCGCCGCAACCATGGTGGTATTGCGGGCTCGGCAAATTGCCGGCACGGATAAACAGCAGGCTATATCTCCTTTTAATCTGGACGCAAGCAGTGGCCCGGTATTGCCTGCAGGACTGGACGCGCATGTCGCCGGGGACATACGCGCAGACCTTATGTCATCCCGGCACCGGGTGAACATACTGGCGCTGCACTACGGCCTGGTCTACAACCCGGGGGAGGAGTGTGGACGGACCAAACACGATGAGTGGATACGCACCAGGGCCTAGCGTCGTGCCAGCCGTGCGATGACGGTGCGCGCTGCGATCATGACCACCACGGCACCGGCAACATAGGCCCACATCACCGGCGGAATCGCCGCGGAGTTGAAGAATGTCTGCAACACGGGAACATAGACGATCGCGATCATGATGAGGACGGCCAGACCAATCGCCAGCCAGAATATCCGATTGCTCAACTGGTAGCGCGTGAACACCCCGTGGGCGCTGCGCCGCTGGACGATCGCCGCCAGTTGGGCGCACAACACGGTCACATAGGTCACCGTTGCGGCCGCCTGCGCATCCTGTCCGGCCGCTGAACCTGCTGCCATGATTGGAATCCCCAGTGCGCGCCAGGCCAGCAGATATCCGCCGATCGCCAGGCATCCCATGACCAATCCGGACAGAGCCAGATCCAGCAGGGTCCAGCGGTTGAGAATGTGAGCGGACGGATCGCGGGGTTTCTCCTTGAGCGTCTCGTCTTCTTCGGGATCGGAGCCCAACGCTGCGATCGGCAGGATCTCGCCCAGCACGTCGATGGCCAGCAACAGCGTCACCGGGATGGGCAGAGGCACACCGAGGATGGCCAACAATGCCAGACCGACGCCATTGACGACGAACTCGGCCACGTTGGACGTCAGACACGACAGCACACCCTTGCGGATATTCGCGTAGATGCGCCGACCCTGCCGCACGGCGCCCACCAAGGATGAGAACGAATCGTCCAGCAGCACGATCTGGGCGGCGTCCTTGGCGACATCCGTCCCGCCCTTGCCCATCGCCACGCCGATGTCGGCTGCGCGTAGCGCTGGAGCATCGTTGATGCCGTCTCCGGTCACCGCCACGACGTGGCCCGCATTGCGCAGGAGGGTGACGATGCGCATCTTGTCTTCGGGATTCACCCTGCTGAACACGGTGCCGCCGGATTCGGCAGCCGTCAGTACCTCGGCGTCGGACATGGAGTGCAATCGATGGTCGGTGACGGTGCGCGGGACTCCGGTGCCGCTGAGGTGAGCCTGTTGGGCGATGGCAGCAGCGGTCAGCGCGGTGTCGCCGGTAATGACGTTGACCGCGATCCCCGCGCCGTGGGTGACGTCCATCGCCGCTGGGATGTCCTCGTGGAGGGGATCGATCATGGAGACCAAGCCCAACAGGGTCAGGTCACTTTCGATCGCCTCGGCGTCGCCACCGACTTCGCCCCGGTCCAGGGAACGGATCGCAAAAGCCAGATTGCGCAGGCCGCGGCCGGCCCGTTTGTCGACTTCGTGGAGGAACTGCGAGCGGTCGGCGGCGGTGATGTCGCGCACTGTGCCTGCGGGGCCGTCGACCAGAATGCGGGTACAGCGCTCCAGCACGGATGCCGGAGCGCCCTTGACATAGGCCACCGGCGAACCGTCCACGTCGCGCACGGACGTCATGCGCTTGCGCTCGGAGTCGAACGGCAGGTCCCGCAGTTGTTCGGTCGAGGCGCGCAGCTGTTGCGGATCGAGCCCGGCCTTCTCCGCCAGCGGGATCAGGCAGCCTTCGGTGGGATCGCCCAGCACATAGCGGTCCGGATGGTCATCGTCGGGTGGCAGGACCTCGGCGGTGGAGGCGAACACCCCGGTTGCGAGGAAGGCACCCAGGCCTTCGGCGAGGTCGACGGTGTGCCCGTGCTCGATGGCGGTAAGTGTGGCCCCCGTGTCGCCGCGGCGCAGAGCCCCATCCGCGCTGTATCCGGTACCGGTCACCTGGACGGTGACACCGCCGATCACAGCCTGGGTCACCGTCATCTGGTTCTTGGTCAGCGTACCGGTCTTGTCGGTGCAGATGACGCTGGTGCACCCGAGTGTCTCGACGGAGTTGAGCCGCTTGACCAGGACATTCTGCCTGGCCAGGACGGCCGAGGCCCCCGCCAGTGCCGTGCTCACCTCGGCCGGGAGCCCCTGTGGGATAAGGGCGGCGGCCAGACCAACGGCGAACAGCAGCGCATTGAGGAATGGCAGTGCCGTGGCCAGCGCTACCGCGAGGAGCACCGCGGTGATGCAGATAACGCCGATGCCCACCGTCTTCGTGATGGCCGCCATTTCCCTTTGCAGGGGACCCGGGCGTTCGCGCACGCCCGATGACAGGTCCGCGATCTTGCCCAGTTCCGTATCCGCAGCGGTTGCCGTGACGATGCCGGTGCCCTCGCCGGCCGCCACCAGTGTGCCGGCGAAGGCCATGGACTGGCGCTCGGCCAGTGGGGCCTCGGCGTGTGCGGGGTCCGTTGATTTCCTTGAGGACCCTGATTCGCCGGTGAGCGCGAATTCGCTGGTCGAAAGGCCGTCGACGCGGATGAGCCGGATGTCGGCGGGGATGGAATCGCCTTCCTGGACTTCGACGACATCGCCGACGACCAGGTCCGGTGTTGCGATCGTCTGGGTTTTGCCGTCGCGGACCACAGCGGTGCTGGGGTGAACCAGGCGCTGGAGGCTTTCCATGGTGCGTTGGGCGCGCAGCTCTTGGACGAATCCGATACCGGCGTTGGCCAGCACCAGTAGGACGAACACGATGGCCGTGGACAGCTCACCGGCGAACCCGACCACCACCGCGCTGATCAAGAGCATGATGACGACCATGTCGCGGAACTGTGCGAGCAGGATGGTGGGCCAGCCGCGCTGCTTTCCCGTCGCGATGCGATTGGGGCCGTCGGCGGCCAGGCGGCGTGCGGCCTCGTCGGAGGTGAGGCCGTTCGGGCCGGAGCCCAGATCACTCAGAACGGCTGTGGTGTCCTGTTGGTAGGCGGTAGAAGTAGTGGGGGTGCTCACGCGGCCAATCGTACTCCCGGCATGGCAAGCGCGGATTCACATCGTGTGCGGGAATATCCTCGCACGATGTGAATCCGCGCTTGCAATGGTGCTGGGCCGCATGCACGAGTGCCGGCCCGTCGACAGCAGAGGCTCAGCGGGCCCGGCTGTGGGAGCCACGGGACGAACGCTGCCCTCCGGCGCGCTGTCCGCTGCCACCTCGGCCCGAGCCGCCGCGGCTACCGGATCCCGCCGGGGCCCCGGTCTCGCTGGAGTACTTGAGTGCGCTGCCCGAACCACGGCGGGAACCGCCTCGGCTGCCGGAGGCATGACGGTTGCCAGAGCCGCTGCGGCTGCCGGAACCGCCCCGGCGGCCGGACGCATCGCCGGCTCCGCCTCGGGCCGAACCCCGCCTGTCATTGCGGCCGGCGCCGCCGCGTCCGCCGCCCGCGGTACCGCCCTGCTGACGACCCGAGGGCTTCCCGGACTGCTTGCGCGGCTGCTGCTTGGGCTGTGGCTCCGCCGGTTCCACATAGGGCGCAGTCTCTCCCACCAGGTCGGCGACCTGTTTGGACTCCGCCGTGACCCTGACGGGCTTGACCTTGACCTTGGCCTTGCGCAGCAACTGCTGGGTGTCATCGCGCTGCTCGGGCAGCATGACCGTGACGACGTCGCCCGAACTGCCGGCACGCGCGGTGCGCCCCGAGCGGTGCAGGTACGCCTTGTGTTCCGCCGGCGGGTCCACATGGACGACCAGTTCGATATCGTCCACGTGCACACCGCGTGCCGCGACGTCAGTGGCGACCAGGACCCGGACCGAGCCCTCGCTGAACGCCGCCAGATGCTTATCGCGCTGCGGCTGGGACAGGTCCCCGTGCAGATCCACGGCGGGCACGCCGCGCTTGGTCAGCTGCTTGGCCAGTCGCTTGGCCTGATGCTTGGTGCGGGTGAAGAGGATCCTGCGTCCCATGCCGGAGGCCAGGGCCCGGACCAGGTCGTTCTTATCCTCACGGTCGACCTCGAACACGTGGTGGGTCATCGCCGGCACGTGGGAATCGGGGGTGTCCACCGAATGCAGGACCGGGTCGTGCAGGAACTTCTTGACCAGCTTGTCGATTCCGTTGTCCAAGGTGGCGGAGAAAAACATCCGCTGGCCCTGGGCCGGGGTCTTCTTCAAAAGCCGGGTGACGGCGGGCAAGAAGCCCAAGTCCGCCATATGGTCGGCCTCGTCCAAGACGGTGACCTCGATGTCGTCCAGGGTCAGGACGTCCTGCTGGAGCAGATCCTCCAAACGCCCCGGGCAGGCCACGATGATGTCGACACCACGGTTGAGGGCGACAATCTGGCGGTGCGGTTTGACACCGCCGAAGATGGTGGTGGTGCGCATGCCGTAGGCCCCCGCCAGGGGGTTGATGACGGCATCGATCTGGGTGGCCAGTTCGCGGGTCGGCGCGAGGATGAGGCCGCGCGGGCGCTTGGCCAGATTGCGATTGCCGTCCTCGGCGGCCAGCTCGGCGACCATGGGAATGGAGAAGGCCAGGGTCTTGCCCGACCCGGTCTTGCCCCTGCCCAGGACGTTACGGCCGGACAGGGTGTCGGGCAGGGTGTCCTGCTGGATGGGGAAGGCCTGAGTCTTCCCATTGTTCCCGAGGACCTTGACCAGGGGAGTGGGAACTCCCAGTTCGGCGAAGGTGACGGGCGCAGTGGAGTTCGGTGAGGTAGCTATGGTGGAGCCTTTCTTCACGCCAGGGAGCCACACGGACGTGTGTTGTGCAGGGTGTGCACGCTGCCTGGTAAGGGGCGGGAGCACCGCTCGGTACTCTCGGTCGCCGCAAGGAAGGTGCTTCAGAATTGCAGTCGCGCACTGTGTCATCCGCACGGTGCCGAAGGCACCGGCTCCATGACGCAGGTCGATCCGCATGATGAGGCGTTCATACGACGCAGGGAACTCGAATTCGAGTGCCCAAGATCTACCACTCTACTCTTGTTCACCCCGAGTCGCCGAATGCACGGTTTCCGAATGTGTCACTTTGTTAGAGTCGCCAGATGGATACCGACCCACAAACACGCGTGGACACGGCCCAGGCAGCCGAACCCGTGGCGCGGCCCAACGATCCCAGCCTGCGTCCGCTGCGGACCGAGGACGCCGCCGACGTGGCCGCGGCTTTCGCCTCCAACCCGGATATGGCCAGGCAGGGCGAGGTGACGAACGCGGAAGAGGCGCTTCTTTACATCGAACGGTTGGTCGATCCGGCCCGGGCGCATCATCCCTGGGCGATCGTGGATCAGCACGGGGTGTTGGGACAGGTCTGCGTCGACGTCGATGCGCTCAACCGCAACGGTTGGTTCTGGTACTGGATGACCGACCGGTCCCGAGGCCGGGGGTGGGCTAAGCGGCTGCGGCCACGGTGGCCGATTGGGCACTGCAGGAGCTGGGACTTGAAAGACTGGAATTAGGCCACAGGGTCAACAATCCGGCGTCCGGAGCCGTCGCCCGGGCCGCCGGATTCGTCTATGAGGGGACCGAGCGGGGCAAGTTCCTGATAGACGGCCATCGAATCGACGTCCTCACATACGGTCGATTGCAGACGGACCCGGCACCGTGCTATTCGCCGCTCCGGTTCATCGAATGAACTGGGGCCGGTTGTAGCGCGTGTGCGCCGACGAACGACGCACCGCCAACGTGTCGTCAGGCCCAGTTCTCACCGATCTCATCGTGGAGCTGCTGGGTCTTGCGTACCTGTAGGAAACCGCGTTCGATCCTGGACTCGATCCCGACATCCTGGGCGATGGCGATGATGGCATCGCGCTGTTCCACATGGTCATCGGCATCGCCGCCGTCCCACAGCTCCAGCCACTGGTCAGTGGGATCGTCGCTGCCGGCGTCGGCCCAGACCGAGCAGATCAGGTCGAGTTCGTCCTGGGTCATGGGGCGGGTGGGAGCCGCATACATGGGAATCTCCTCAGGTCGGTGTGGTCGGACTGCGGCTATCCCAAGAAAGTGTATCCGCGTCCCGGCCACCACGACCTGAACGCGCGGTTCCCCGGCCTGCTCGTACTCATCGGGCACGATGATGAGGACTCCGCCCACAGTTGCGGTGGTAGTCTCCGCTGCATGTCGAGAATGCACGATGAAGTCTCCGCCCGGCGTCCCGACTGGACGCCGTACCCCGAAGACCTCTAACGGGCCCGGTCCTGGATGGACGCCGATGCGTTCTCTGCCTGGACGGACGGACAGCTGGGCTAATCGCCGTGGGGCCGGCGGCGGTTCTGCTTGACCTCGGAGCGGCGTTTCTTGGCCGCCAGCCTGCGCCGCTTCGAACCCCTGGTCGGTTTGGTCGCACGCCGCACCACCGGCGGGATGAGAGCCTGCCGGATCAGGTCGGCCAGGCGCGCGCGGGCAACCGTTCGGTTCTGCCGCTGCGCCCGCTGATCCTGCACCTCGACGGTCAGAACGGTCCCGGCCAGGCGGGTCGACAGCCGGGTCATGACGCGGGCCCGCTGCTCATCGTCGAGCGCCGAGGTCGTCGCCAGGTCGAGGCTCAGCTGGACCCGTGAATCGGCGGTATTGACACCCTGTCCGCCGGGTCCGGACGAATGAGTGAAACGTTCGAGCAGCTCGGCAGCGGGCACCACCAGACCGACGGGGGCGCCCGGCCCAGGCAGAATCCTCAAGTCCTCAGCCACAGGTAACCCGGTTCTGATCGTCTACCGTGGCCTCCGGCTGCGTGCCTGCCAGACCGTCTGTGTCGCCCCGCTCCACTGGTCCTAACCGCACATCACCCATAGGCAGAATGCTAATGGCATGGAATACTTGGACTCCACTATCCACTGCACGATGCCACGGTGGCGTAGGGCCGGTGTGGCCGAGGAGGAGCCATGACACGCTCGCTTGCAACCTATATCGCATTGCCTGGGACCACCGCGCAGGCAATGGAACACTGGCACGAGGTCTTCGGCGGTGAGCTGATGATCCTGCGCTACGGTGACACCTCACTCGAGGGAATGCCCTTCGAACCCGATCCCCAGGCCGTCGCCCATGCGACCCTGGACCTGCCGGGCGGCAGCATCGCCGGCGGCGACGCAATGGACACCGAGGGGGACTATCCGGTCCGGGACACCGCGTATTCGCTGCTGTACACGACCGACACCCCGGATGAGGCCCGGGAACTGATCGGCAAACTCGTCGCCGGGGGCGGGCAGGAGGGGATGGCATTCGAGCAGGCACCCTGGGGCGGCTGGTACGGACAGGTGTTCGACCGCTTCGGAGTCATGTGGGCCTTCTCCTGCGAATGACGGTGCGGGCGGATGCGGCCGTCCGGCCGGTTTGGAGTCGTATCGGGCCGCCAGACGTGTCCGACTCACGGCGTAGGGTGAATGGGGTACACCCATCAGCGAGAGCCGGGAGGCGAAGATGACAGACGAAAAGCGCGTGGTGATCCTGGGCGGACACGGCAAGGTCGCCCTACTGGCCGCACCCAGGCTGGTCTCGGCCGGGTACCGGGTCGACTCCGTGATCCGCAATCCGGCCCAGGCCACAGACGTGGAGGCAGCAGGCGGGAATCCCGTGGTGCTCGATATCGAAAACGCCTCGGTCGATCAGCTGGCCGAACTGTTCGCCGGGGCCGCGGCGATCGTGTTCTCCGCCGGTGCGGGCGGCGGTAGCCCGGCCCGCACGGAGGCCGTGGACCATGTGGCGGCCGTCCGGGCAATGGACGCGGCAGCTCAAGCGGGAGTCGAGCGATTCGTCATCGTGTCCTATGCGACGGTGGGCATCGATCTGGACCGGGTCGATCCGGCGGACTCCTTCTATCCGTACGTCGTGGCCAAGCACGCGGCGGACGCCCACCTGCGGGACACGGACCTGGACTACACGATCCTGGGGCCCGGCCTACTCACTCTGAGCCCGGCCACCGGATCGGTGACCATCGCGGACGCCAACGGCGATATCGCCGGGCGCAAGCCCACCCGCGAGGAGTCCGTGACGTCTCGCGATACCGTCGCCGCGGTTATCGCCCATGTGATCGCCACCGGCTCCGGTTCCAGGGCGACTGTCAACTTCTATGAGGGATCGACCCCGATCGCCGAGGCCATCGGCTGAGTCCTCGGCGGCCCCGTCCCCGGAGCAGGGTCCACGCCCGGTCCCGGAGCGGGTCCCCGGGGCTCCCGGTGGGGGAGCGCCGGGTCACCGCCACTGATCCATCGCGCCCCAGAACTCGTCGCGCAGTTCGTACCTGGCCCAGAACGGCACATCGTAGACGCCACTGGCATTGGCCAGGTCGTTGAGCAGCAGGCGGTCGAGTTCCGGGGGCACGGTGGGCTTGTCGTGCATGAGCTGGCGCACCTCGGTCTCGGTCGCGGTGTCCAACCAGACCTTGGCGGTCAGCCGGGCGACCTCCTGGATCTGCTCGAGCGGAATGGACCCGTGACCGCCGTGCTCGATCACACCACCGTCGGAGGAATACGCCAGCACGGAGGTCGGCGCCATCTGCGCGGCCTGTGCCGCCTTCGCCTGGGCCTGTGCCTGCCGTTCGGCGATCATCGCGGGGGTGGGCCGTTTGGCCAGGTCCTTGGGACTGGGCGATGACGGAGTCGAGCTGGTGGAATCGGGATCCAGCGCCGCCTCGAGTGCTTCGCCGGGTTCCTTATCGGCCAACCTGCGTTGGGCCCCCGTGGCGATCGTCTTCGGGTCGATCGTCAGCACGCCGTCGGACACCAGCGACAGGTTGTAGGCCACACCCAGGGCTCGTTCCACATTGTCCGGTTTGGGAATACCGATGACCTTGACCTGTAGACCCAGATCCTGAGCGTCCTCGACTGCCTCCGACAGGTCGTCGTCTCCCGATACGATATACGCGGTCTGCACCGTCCGATTGACGGCCATCGACACCAGATCAAGGCCCAGGCGCAGATCGACGCCCTTCTGCTCACCATAGGGGTTGATCCGCCCCATCCGCAGTTTCACACCCGGCAGCTGTCCGATGTGCTGCTGGTGATGGTCGGGGATCCCGTCCTTTGCACCGTCATACCATGTCACCCGCAGTAATTCGCCTCCGCAGTCGAAGTGCGCCTGCTCCACCAGCTTCTGAATCAAATACGATTCGTGGACCTTCACGGCCGCACGATTCGACGAACCGGTAATGTTCGTAGCCAACCCCGAGTAGAAATAACCTGCATCGACAAGAATCGCATATCTCATACTGTGATACTACGGGGCCAAGCTGGCAGCGGGGTGAAACGACCGGTTGCGGAACAGGGTTTCAGCCCTGCGCCGCACGGGTGTGCAGCCCGTCGAGTTCGCGCACCAGCCGGGACCTGCCCTCCTCATCGAAGAATCCGGTCCGCAGCTGTTCGTTCAACCCTCCGGGCGTTTCATGATCGCGCACGAGTTCGGCCATATCGCGGCTGGAATCCGACAGGGCCGGGGCCAATCCCGCGAAGGTAGCGCGGATGAAGGGCTCGGCCACCTGTGGGGGTACCCCCTGCTGAGCCGTCCAGACCGCCACCTGTCGGATGTACTCCAGGGCTCCGGTGACCGCCCCGGTGGCTGCGGAGAACACCGAGAGCTGGGCTTCATCGGCCACGACCAGGGCACCGCCGAGCAGATCGAACAGACCATTGGAGACAGGATGCTCGGGCCACACCACCGTCAGCCCTGCGCGGTGGGACACCGGTGGCATCGGAATCGCCCGGACCACCTCCACGCCACCGCCCGCGGCAGCCGCGACCTCGGCTGCCGAGACTCCGGCCAGCACACTGATGATGAGCGTGTCCGCACCGAAGTTCAGTTCGGCGATGGCCTCGTGCAGCTGGTCGGGCCGCACCGCCAGGACAATGGTTCCAGCGGCCTCGACGACCGCCTGGTTGTCGGCGGCCACGGACACCTGCGGATAGCGCTTGGCCAGCTCGGCCGAGGTCTCCCGCGACCTGGGGGAGAGTACGATCGCGGGCGCCCCCGGCCCTCCGGCCAGGCCCTCGACCATGGCCCGGGCGATCTCGCCCACGCCGATGAAGCCGATCGTGTCCCCGTCGCCCAGTGCCGTCTTCCGAGTCGTCATCCTGTCCTCCTGAGTCGTGTGTCCGATGTCGGGTTCCAGCCTAACGAACCGCGGGTGCCACCGGGGCGGATTCCGATCTGGGCTTGGAGTGTCCCAGCGCCTGGGCGACCAGCCGGGTCAGCGTCGTCAAGCCGTCCGTGGACAGCACGGACTCCAGATGCCCCTGGACCGAGGCGAAGCCCGGCCCGCGCAGTGCCGCGACCACCCCTGTCACCGGATCGGCCGCGACCTCGGCTCCCCCGGCGTGCAGGGTGCCGGGAGCAACCCGGGCCGCGAAGGTGTTGTAGAACCCGATTCGGGCGTCGGCGCCGAACACCGGCACACTCAGCTGTACGCCCTGATGCGGTTCGTCCAGGGCCCGCAGGTCCAGGCCGCACTCGAGCGCCAGCAGTTGATGGCTCAGGCACACCGCCAGCAGGGGCCGCCCTGCCGCCCGACGATGAACGATCAGCTGACGCATCTGCGCGATCCGCGGATCGGTCCGATTCCGCGGATCGCCGGGGCCGGGGCCTGCGACGAGCAGGTCGGCGGAGGTGATCCTGGCCTCGGTCACCGCATCCCAGGCGACGACCTCGACGTCCAACCCCAAATGGCGCAGCTGATGGGCCAACATGGTCGAGAACCGATCCTCGGCGTCGACCACCACCGCGGTGAAACCCGTGAAGGGCGCCCGCAGGGCCTTGCGCGTGCTCAGAGCTGGTTGACGTTGCAACCAGAAGGCCGCCAGTCGGGAATTCCGGGCGTGCAGCAGGGCCTCGACTTCGGTGCTGGAGAGTTCCCCGGGTGCCGTTGAGCCGGCGGGCGGAGCACTGGGTTCGGCCGAGGGGGCCGCCGTGGCTCCGATCGGCGCGGTCGCGATGTCCACGCCGATCGCGCGCAGCAGGCCGGAGACCTTCGCCGCCGTCTCCGCGGCCTCGCTCAGGGGATCGGAGTGCCGGACCAAGGTGGCCCCTGCGGAGACGCTCATCATGCCATCGCGCAGATATGCGGTGCGGATCAGGATTGGCGCATCCAGCTCATGGCCGCCGGCGGCCTCCGGGCTGAACAGGGCCGCAACCCCGGAATAGTAGCCACGGGGCGAGGTTTCGTAGCGGGCGATGACCGAGCAGGCGTTCTGCATCGGCGAGCCCGTCACCGTCGGGGCGAACATCGTCTGGCGCAGGACTCGGCGCGGATCTTCCTGCGAGGCGCCGCGCAGTACGTACTCGGTATGGGTCAGCCGGGACATCCGCTTGAGCCGGGGCCCGCTGATCCGCCCACCGGACGAACACACCTGAGACATCATCTTCATCTCCTCGTCGACGACCATGAACAGCTCCTCGGTCTCCTTCGTCGAGTTGAGGAATTCGGCGAAGGCCGCGGGGTCGGGTCGGCCGTTCACATGCCGGAACGTCCCGGAGATCGGGTTCATCGTCACCGCGCCGCCGCGGGCCACGACATGGGCCTCGGGGCTGGCGCCCACGGCCACCAGATCGCCCAGCACGATGGCGAAGGTCCAGTAGGCCCCGCGCTCGCGTTCCAATAGGGCACGGAACCAGGCGAGCGCAGTGGTCCTCGGGTCGGCGTCGACGCGCCCGGTGAAATCACGCCGGATGACGAAGTTCGCCCCTGCGCCGGTGCCGATCTCCCGGTCGATGACCTGCCGGGCGATCCGCGCGTACTCCTCATCCGATGTGGTGAAGCCCGCGTCGTGTACGCGCGGCAGCTGTTTGGGCAGGGCGTCCAGGGTCTGTGCCAGCGGCAGGCTTGAGTGCTCGTCGACCAGCAGACAGCGCAGGGGTGCGCCGTCGTCGAGTGCGGCGTATCCGCGCTCGCGGATCCGGTTGAACGGCACCATCGCCAGGACCTCGCGGGCGCTTCCCGCGTCATCGTGCAGGGGGATGTCGGCCAACTGCTGCACATCGGCGATGGTGCCGGTCAGGAGTTCGACGCCGTTGCCGCGGGAGATGAGGGCGAAGGGAGTGGTCGCGCTGCGCAGCGCCGTGATGCGCTGGAGGGGAGTGGGAGTGTCAGCGGGTGCGGGACTGGGGTTCAAGGGTGCCTCCGGGAGGTCGGGCTCCGTGGGCGATCCCCGAACGGGAAACGAAAAAGACCGCCACGACGGGGCGGTCTGGATTCGAGTACGCGAATGGGCCGCCGGTCAGGCGGGCCACCAGTTGTTCTGCAGAGTCTGTTTCGCGTGCACGGGACCAACATAGCACGCCCGCCGGTCCGGCCGCACGCCCTGCGGGCGTGGACTCAGCTCTGTCGCAGGGACCGGGTGCCGGCGCGGTCCACGTCATCGCGCAGCACGCCGGGCCAATAGGACACTCCCTCGGGCGAGCTGACGACCTCCAAGGTGGCGTGGGGGAGGACCTCGACCAGGGTTGCGGCGGTACTGACCGGGTGGCCGGGATCGTGGGTCCAGGCCAGAATCGTCACGGGAATGCCGATCGTGGCGATGAGCAGGGGAGCGGGTAGATCGGACAGTGCGGCTCCGCGCAGTGCCGAGGGCAGCAGTGTGGCGGGGATGTCCGGCGGGCTGGGCGGCTGTCCGACAGTGGCCGGGGGCGGCACCACGTCCCGATCGGCCGCCATGAATGGCGCAAGACCGCCGGCGGTGACGAGTTCGGCTGATTCGCGGTAGCGGCGGGCCTGTGGGACGCGGGTCTCCCAGGCGGTGGGCGGGAGCATGAGGGTCAGCCCGGAGAACCTGCCGGGATCGGCCAGGGCCGCGTGCAGCAGAGTGCCGGCGCCCATCGAGGGCCCGACCCCGTGGACGCGCTCGCCGGGGAAGACGGCGTCGAGTAGGGCGAGCAGGTCCTCGGCCAGGACCGACCAGCGGTAGTCGGCGGGCTCTGTGCGCCCGGTGGAGCGGCCATGGGCCCTGGCGTCGTAGCGCAATAAGCGGGTGCCGTTGAGTCCTCGCCCCAGGTCCAGTCCCATCAGCCTGTCGCGCGACCGGCTGGAGGTCAGGCCGTGCAATTGCACCACGGGGTGGCCGCCCTCATCGCTGATCTCGTAGTCGAGCTGGGCGCCGGGGACGGTGAACCTGGGCATGGGCTGCTCCTGGGGTGATGGGCTTGGGACTCGAATGCCTATATGTGACCTAGAATACATTTATGAGGCTGAGCAACATCACCTGGCTGCGTCTGCCGTTCGGCCGCGTGTTCGGCTACGACGTCAGTGTCTCCGAACCCGGCGAAGAGCTGCCGGTGTCCTTCGACCAGGCGCGCCATGTGGGCGAGGGGGATCGGCCCGGGTCGTGGATGGCCCTGAGCTTCACCCTGCCCGCACCCTGTGATCGCGCAGCACTGGCCGCCGCCTGGCTCAAGGTCATCGCCAGGCACGGGACCCTGCGCTCGGTCTTCACCCCGGGCCCCGACGGCCCGGAATTGCACCGGGTTCAGGTGGGTCCCGGGGGCTGGGCGGAACACCCCGTGGGACCCGGGCAGGCCGTCAACGAGGCGCTGGGCCGGGTGTTCGACGACTATTGCCGGCCCTACAGCCGACCCTCCCACCGGCTGTGCGTGGTGGAGACCGCCACAGCGCCGACCGTGGTCATCGCGGCCGATCATGCGCATGTGGACATGTGGTCGATGCTCGTCATCGTCCGCGACCTGCTGACGGCGCTGTCTGCGACCGAGGCCGCGCGCGGGTTCGGGGAACCGGGGGACGTCGTGCGGCCGCGGGGCGCACTGCCCGAGGAGTTCGCCGCGCACACCAGGGCACTGGCGCAGCGCCGGCCCGCCCCGGCCGGGGTCCGCCGCCGGTGGGCGCAGATCCTGCACGCCGGCGGCGATGCGATGCCGACCTTCCCCCTGCCGTTGGACGCGGCACAGCCGGGCCCCGAACGTGTCGAGGTGCGCGATGTGCTCGACCGGGAGCAGGCCGCCGCCCTCTCGGAAAGGGCCCGTGCCGAGGGCGTGTCCACCCTGGCCCTGGTCATCGCGGCCATGGCGCAGGTGACGCGGGAGCTGGCGGACAGGCCGTTGCGCGCGGTGTTCCCGGTGCACAGCCGCTATGAGGAGCGCTGGCACGACTCGGTGGGCTGGTTCATCACGAATTCCGTCATCGAGGTGCCGGGAACCGACCCCCTTTCGGCAGCCGCCGCGCTGAAAGAGGCGATCGGCCTGGGCTCGCATCCGCTGGCGGAGGTCCTGGCGCCGTTCGGCGGCATGCCCCGGACTCCGGAGATGTTCGCCATCAGCTGGCTCGACCTGCGCCGGTTGCCCGTGCGGATCGACTCGGTGGGACTGGACGCCCAGTATGTCAGTGCCAGGGTCTCGACCGACGGCGTCATGCTGTGGTTCATCGTCGACGACCAGGGGCTGCACCTGCGCTGCCGGTACCCGGACACACTGCGAGCCAGGCACCATGTGGGCACCTGGCTCGATCGAGTGGTTGAGGAACTGCGAACGCTCAGCGCACGCCCTGCATCAGCTTGAGGATGGGCCGGCGGAAGATGAACAGCAGGATGCCCACGATCACGGAGATACCGCCGATCACAAGGAAGTACGGGACCTCGGCGTCGGCGGAGTAGAAACCGGCCAGGGAGCCCGAAGCAGCAGAGCCCAGCGCGACCGACAGGAAGAACAGGGCGACCATCTGCGAATGGAAGGCCTGCGGGGCCAGCTTGGTGGCCAGGGACTGGCCCACTGGCGACAGGCACAGTTCGGCCATGGTGAACAGGAAGTACACGAGCACCATGACGAGCATCGGCACGGAGTTCGCGCCGCCGCCGGCCAGCGGGATGAACACGAAGAACGCGATGCCCATGACGATCGTGCCGATCGAGAACTTCACCGGGGTGCTGGGCTGCTTGTCGCCGAGCTTGGTCCACATGGCGGCGAAGGCGGCGGCGAAGACGATGATGAAGAACGGGTTGATCGACTGGACGATCGACGGCGGCAACACGATCCCGAACAGATTCCGGTCCAGGCGCTGATCGGCGTAGATTGCCAGCACGGTGAACTGCTGCTGGAACAGCGACCAGAACACTGCCGAACCGATGAACAGCGGGATGAAACCGAACACGCGGCTGCGCTCGATCGCGGTGATCTTCTTGCTCGCCGCGATCACGCAGAACAGGACGACGGCGGCCACGATCGTCACGACCACCACCACATTGGCCAGGTTTCCCGCGTTGAGCCAGCCCAGCCCTGCGGCTACGGCGACGATGGCGATCGCGACCACGGCGATCACAATCCACTTCAGCGCCTCGGCCCGGCTCAGGGGGCTGGTGGGGTGCGAGCTGGATTCGGTCCGGGTGTGGCGGCGCATCGCGAGGTACTGGACCAGGCCGACGGCCATCAGCACGGCGGCCAGGCCGAAGCCCCAGTGGAAGCCCTTCCAGCCCCACAGGGCCGAGGTGGCCAGCGGTCCGATCAGCCCGCCGATGTTCACACCCATGTAGTAGATGGAGAAGGCCGCGTCGCGCCGGTTGTCCTTCAGGTCGTAGAGGTCGCCCAGAGTGGTCGAGGTCGATACCTTGAGGGAACCCGATCCCAGAGCGATGCACACCAGGCCGATGCCCAGGCCCAAGCCGCCGGGCAGCAGCGACAGGGACAGGTGGCCGATCATGACGATGACGGCGGCGGATACGACGGTCTTCTCAGCACCGAGCACACGGTCGGCGATCCAGCCGCCGAGGACGGAGGAGAGGTAGACCAGGCCGCCGTAGGCGCCCACGATGGAAGTGGCGACGGCTTCGGACATGCCGAGGCCGCCGTCGGTCGTCGCATAGTAGATGTAGTAGGCGAGCAGCCCTTGCATGCCGTAGAAGCTGAAACGCTCCCACATTTCTACGCCGGCGAGGTTCGCAAGCCCCCAGGGGTGGCCGAAGAATCCCTTGCGCGACGTCCGCTCCGCGGATGCGGTCGAAGACATTATTTCTCTTTCATGTGGGTTTCATACTGTTCCGGGCACAATGCCAAGGCGAAACCCTACCACTGTCCACATGGTGGGCAATGCACCGGGGTGGATGACTATTCACGGTGGGGTGCGCTCAAGTCGTGCTCAAACTGCGATCGCAGCCACCCCTGACATGGAAGAACCCCGCGTGACCAGTGGTCGCGCGGGGTTCTGTGCGAGCGGGCGACGGGAATCGAACCCGCGTATCGAGCTTGGGAAGCTAGCGCTCTACCATTGAGCTACGCCCGCAACATGTTTTACTCTACACCGGTCGGTGCCGGATTTCCCAATCGAGCCGAAACCCGGCGCGCAGTCGGCCTGGGAGCCATGTTGGGAGCCATGCCTTGGGACTATCGGTAGGTGCGGTTGACGTAGTCGACGACACTTGCACCGCCTGCTACCGCCACGATGGGCAGACCGTAGATGATCCAGGCGAAATCGGCATATCCGAAGAAGCCCAGATCGTTGGCGGTGTCGAAGATCCACGCGAGCCCGGCCGTTGCGAGGACCGCGACCAGGGACGAGCAGATCCACTGCAGCATCGGCCGGGCCCGGCACAATAGGACCGCGGTGCAGGCGGCGAGGAAGGCGGGGATGAGGACGAAATAGGCGGCCCGGCCGAAAGCGATGGGAACGGGCAGTCCGTTGCGGTGTTCGAGGACAGCCCATGACACGCCGATCACCAGGAACCAGCTCGCGCCGGAAATCGACCAGAAGACGGCATTGCGCATGCTCACCTCCCGGGTCCGAGCGGAACGTTTCTGGATACGTACTTCAGGTTACGTCACAAAACACTGGAGGGGTACTCGAATCAGCCCGGTGATTCCGAATCCGCTACGGAATCCTGTGCCGAATCATCCCAAACCCGCAGCCATTTCTCCGCCAGGGATTCCACATTCTCATGCGCATTGAGCCCACTGGGCTGCGGCACGACCCACAGCCGGACGCTTCGGGGCCAGCCGGGAACCAGCGCAGGGTCCTGGAGTCCCAGCACGGCCCGCGGCAGATCGAAGGCCTGCCGGAACGCGGTGATGCCGGCGATGGCCACGCTGCGCGGTCGCAGCTCGGGGAGCCGGTTGATCAGGCTGCGCGCCCCGGCCCGTAGCTCATCGCGGGTCAGTTCGGATGCCTTGGCGCTGGCCCGGCCGACCAGATTCGTGATCCCGACCCCGCGCGCCAGCAGATCCTCGGCGTCGGAGTCGAGGAGTCCCGCCGCGGCGTCGACCCTGCGGCGGGTCAGGCCGGCGGCGTGGAGGGAGGGCCAGAAACGATTGCCCGGGTGCGCGAAGGGGGCGTTGACCGCTGCGGTCCACAGGCCCGGATTGACTCCCACGATGAGCATCCGCAGTGGGCACCCGGGATCGGGGAGGAGGTCGTCGACCGCGGGGGAGTCGACTGTGGCGAAGGCCGCCAGCTCAGCGCGCCGGGGCCTGCGACCGCCCAGGGGAGAGGGTCTTCGCATGCGCATGGGACCAGGATAGTTCGACGCATGACAGTGCAGTAGGACTGTGTGACAATCGGAACATGAACGAGTCGAGCATTCATGACGACATCTCACAGCTGGTCGAACGTGAACACGAACTGCGCGCCGAGCTGCAACGCAAGGAGATCTCCTCGCAAGAGGAGATGCAGGAGCTCAAGGGCATCGAGGTCCAGCTGGACCGGTGCTGGGACCTCCTGCGGCGGCGCCAGGCGCTGCGCGCTGCCGGTGAGAACCCGGACCTGGCCCGGGAACGTCCCGCAGACCAGGTCGAGGGTTATCTGGACTGAGTAGACGATTGTGGGCCCGGCACCTGCAACGGTGCCGGGCCCACAATCACAACCTGTCTCAGGCCTGCTGGGGTTCGACCGGGGGCAACGCCGACCAGGGGAAGACGATCCACTCATCGGTGCGCTTCCACACATAGTCGGGCAGGACGACCGAGGCGGACTTCGCATAGATGACGGCGGACTTGACGTCGGCACCGTGGCTGCGCAGCAGGTCCAGTACCAGGGCCAGGGTGCGGCCGGAATCGGCGACGTCGTCGACGACCAGAAGTTTCTTCCCGGCGATCGATTCGGTGTCCAGCAGGGGTGCGAGCAGGACGGGATCGGGCAGGGTCTCGTGGACATCGGTGTAGAACTCGACGTTGATCGCATCGGAGAGCTTCACACCGAGGTTGTACGACAGGGCGCCCGCCGGCAACAGGCCGCCCCTGGCCACGGCGATGATGATGTCGGGGGTGTATCCGGAGTCGACGATCTGCTGTGCGAGTTCACGCGAACCCGTGCCGAACGTCTCCCACGTTAGGATTTCCTTGGTGTCGAGGTCCGATGAATCTGCGTAATAGGCCACGTGTTCCTCCCGATTGGGCTGATGAAAAGGGTATGCCCTCCAGGGTAGTGCACCGGTGCGGGCAGTGCGCGCCGGAATCTCAGCCGCGGGGGCGCCATGTGCTGACAATCACCGAGGCGGTGATCACCTCGGGTACCTGCGCGGCCGTGAGCGTGGCCGGATCCAGATGCCTGGCCGAGGGCGTCATCGCCACCAGGGCGCGGGCCTGGTCCAGATCGGGATGGATATCGAATTCCACGGTGGTGCTGTGGGTCTCTGTGAAGTCAGAGTCGAAAGCCCTGTGCAGGCGGGCCTCCTTGGCCGGATCGATGTGGACCATATCGACGACTTCGGCGCGTAACTGGCGCAGGTGCTGCGCGGTCGGCCGGGCGATGACGACCCCGCCGGTAGGCCCCAGCACACGTCGGAACTCAGCCGGATTGCGCGGGGAGAAGACATCGAGGACGACATCGGCGCAGGCCTTCGCCAGAGGGAAGGGACGGTACACGTCCCAGGAGCCGACCGCAGCCCGCGGGTGGGCGTGCGCGGCCAGGCGCAGGCCGCGCACGCCCGTATCGAATCCGAAACCGGTGGCCGGTGGGATCCGTTCGAGGGCTTTGGCCAGATAGTAGCCGGTGCCGCACCCGGCCTCGACGATGAAGGGATCGGCAGCCGGTCCGATGACGGCCGCGGCCTGGGCTGCGACCTCGGCTGCCAGCGGAGCGTAGGCTCCCGATGCCAGGAACGCATCGCGGGCGAGCGCCATCGCGGCATCGTCTCCGCTGGTGGCCTTGAAGCCGGAGAGCAGGCCGAAATACCCCTGCCGGGCGATGTTGAAACTATGGCCGGCAGGGCAGCGCAGATCGTGTTCGGCCGCTTGCAGCGGTTCCGCGCAGACCGGGCAGCGCAGCCTTGCCAGCACTCGTTCGCGGGTAGTGGGCGCCGCAGTGGAAGACGGGGCATTCGCCGGACGGGATCTCTGATCGGGGTGCACAGGTGCAGTGTAGTCGCCCCGGACCGGGCAATGAGCGTCCGGCGGGCTAGCCTGGAGGTGTGATGAGCTTACACACTCAGACGGTCCCCGGCGGGCCGGGCCGCATGGTGTTCCTGCACGGGTTGATGGGCCGTGGCAAGAACTTCACCCGGATCGCCAAGGACCTCTCCGATGACTACACCTCGCTGTTGGTCGATCTGCCCGATCACGGCCAATCTCCGTGGAGTAAGACCTTCGACTACTTCCGCATGGCAGATACCGCAGCCGCGGCGATTCGTTCCTGGCTGGCAGCGGAACCGCAGGGTCCGGGCACGGTCGTGCTGGTGGGTCATTCGATGGGTGGCAAGGTCGCGATGGAGCTGGCCCTGCGGCACCAGGATCTGATCTCGCACCTGATAGTGGTCGACATCTCTCCGGTGCGCGCTTCGGGAAGTGAGGACTTCGACAAGTTGCTGGGTGCGCTGGAGGCCATCGACCTGGACCGGTTGGAAAGTCGGGCGCAGGCCGATGAGCAGCTGCGTGGCCCCGTCCCGCAGCTGGCCACCCGCGGTTTCCTCCTGCAGAATCTGCGGCCGAGCCGTGACGACACCGGCGCGGTCAGGTTCGCCTGGCAGCCGAACCTGGCCCTGCTGCATGCCTCCCTCGATCGTCTGGCGGACTTCCCCGATCCGCACACCGGGCCGTATCCGGGGCCGGTGCTGTGGATCAAGGGCGAGCGCAGCTCGTACGTCTTGCCCGCCTACACCGCGGAGATGAGACGGTATTTCCCGCGCTGCACCAAGATCACGATCAAGGGCGCCGGACACTGGGTGCATGCGGAGAAGCCGGCGGAGTTCGTCTCCGCCGTGCGCGCGTTCCTGGACCGCAGCACGGATCGGTGATGCAGTCCCGTGGCACTGCCCGATGACCCGACGCGACGCCCGGCGCGCACCGGAAGGAATAGTTCATTATCGTTGAACGCTGAAGTGGAAGCCGGATACCCGGCTGACAAAGCCCTGCACTAGGAGGAAGCATCGTGGGCACCATTCCCGCAGACACCTCGGATCCCAAGTTCGCCGAATACGCCCACCCCGAACGGCTCGTGACCACCGAATGGGTGGCAGAGCACAAGGACGACCCCGGTGTCGTCCTGGTCGAAAGCGACGAGGACGTGCTGCTGTACGAGACCGGGCACATCCCCGGCGCGGTGAAGATCGACTGGCACACCGAACTCAACGACCCCGTGACCCGCGACTACGTCGACGGCACAGGGTTCGCCGCCCTAATGAGTGCCAAGGGCATCTCCCGCGATGACACAATCGTCGTCTATGGGGACAAGACGAACTGGTGGGCCGCTTACGCCCTGTGGGTCTTCACCCTGTTCGGCCACGCAGATGTCAGGCTCATGGACGGCGGCCGGAAGAAGTGGGAGGCCGAGGGCCGCGAATTGACCCGGGCCAAACCACAGATCACCGCAACGGACTATCCCGTCGTCGCCCGCGACGACGCCGCCATCCGGGCCTTCCTGCCCGAGGTCCGCGCGGCCATCGGCAATACTCCGTTGATCGATGTGCGCAGCCCAGACGAGTATTCGGGCAAGCGCACGCATATGCCGGACTATCCGGAGGAGGGCGCGCTGCGCGGTGGGCACATCCCCACCGCCAAGTCCGTGCCATGGGCCAAGGCGGTTGCCGAGGACGGAACGTATAAGTCCCGTGCAGAACTCGAAGACCTGTACCTGCGCGATCTGGGGTACACGACCGACGATGACATCATCGCCTACTGCCGGATCGGCGAGCGCTCCAGCCACACCTGGTTCGCACTGAACCATCTGCTGGGATTCGCCCATGTGAAGAACTACGACGGTTCGTGGACCGAATGGGGCAATGCGGTGGGCGTGCCCATCGTGCGCGGAGAACAGCCGGGTGAGGCGAAATGAGCGAGCAGGAGTCGCTGCCAGGCGGGCTGCAGGAGATCGCCGAGGACTTCGCCGCAACGCCGGCCGCACAGCGGTTGGAACTGCTGCTGGAGTTCTCCGATGAACTGCCGGAGCTGCCGCAGCGTTTGCAGGACGATCCCGACCTGCTCGAGCCAGTGCCCGAATGCCAGTCGCCGATCTTTGTGCTGGTCGAGGTGGAACCCGGGGCCGAGGCCGGTGGAGGCACCGTGCACCTGTTCTTCTCCGCGCCGCCTGAGGCGCCCACCACGCGCGGCTTCGCCGGCATCCTGTCCGAGGGATTGGACGGCCATTCGGTGGCCGAGGTCCTGCGGGTGCCCGCCGATATGCCGCTGCGCCTGTCGATCACCGACCTGGTCAGCCCGCTGCGGCTGAACGGCATGAGCGGGATGCTGGCGCGCATTCAACGCCAGGTGCGCGAAAAGGCCTGAGACCTGGCAGTAGTTCCCCTCCGACCGGTCCGTGGACGATGTCCGCGGGCCGGTTTTCCTATGTCTAAAAATAGAACAACCGCTCATATATTGAGATCAATATAACGGGAAGATAACGATTCATCCCTCTTATGGTGTCGGGAAAATACTGTCCTTGGGTATATACCTACTGATCTCCAGCAGGTTCGCCTGCCGGAAAACTCGATTTGCGCAGGTCTGGTCGAGGGCTAGCGTGAAAAAGGTCGGTCAACAGGCCGACTTGTGAGAATCGAGGAGGGGTACATGTCATCGGTGAAGCTGGGGAGACCCACGGCCGCCGTGAAGACGGAAACCGAATCGCGCACCATGGACAACGCGCCGTGGAGCCGCCTGCACACCCTGGCGGTGTTCTGCACACTGGGCGGAACGTTCCTGGACGGGTACATTCTGGGCATCGTCGGAGGGGCCATCCCGCCGGCCACCGAGGAACTGGGGCTGTCGCTGCTGTCGCAGGGCCTGATCGGCGCCAGCGCGTTGATCGGCATCTTCATCGGAGGCCTGTTCTTCGGCCGTCTGGCCGACCGCTTCGGTCGTAAGACGGTGTTCCAGTGGAACCTCGTCGCCTTCGTCGTCCTCTCTCTGCTCCAACTGGTGGCGGTCTCGCAATGGGACCTGGTGGGATACCGCCTGCTGCTCGGCGTCGCGATCGGCGTCGAATACGCTGTGGGTGCAGCGCTGCTGTCCGAATTCGTTCCCGCGAAGAACCGCTCCTTCATGTTGGGGGCGCTCAACGCAGTCTGGTTCGTCGGCTTCGTGCCGGCTACCCTGATCTCCCTGCACTTCTCCGGGAGCAACTGGCGGATCATCCTGGCGACCAGCGCGATCCCGGCGATCATCGTCGCCCTGCTGCGCATGGGCCTGCCCGAGTCGCCGAAGTGGCTGGTGTCCCAGGGCCGTGATGAACAGGCCAGGGAGATCCTCGACAAGCACTGGCCCGCCGGCACCGAGCTGCCTCCGACCGAACGCGTCGAACACAGCCACTTCCGCGAACTGTTCAGCCCCAAGTACCTTGCGCACACCATCTACGCCTCGCTGTTCTGGATCTGCCAGGTGGCCCCGGTATTCGCGATCCTGACGTTCATCGCCCCGGTGCTCACCCAGGTGGGCATCCCCGAGGGCGATGCCCGTGACCTCATCATGAACCTGTTCGAATTGGCCGGCGCGATCGCCTTCATCTGGATCCTGGCCGCCAGCCGACGTCGCACCCTGGTGATCTGGACCTTCGCCGTCGTTGCGGCCGGTCTGGCCGTCATCGGCCTGTTCCCGCATGCGCCGGTCGTCCTGCTGGCCGGAGTCATAGGCGTGGTGCTCTTCGTCTCAGCCGGCAGCAACAACCTCCAGTTCGTCTACCCATCGGAGATGTTCCCCACCAAGATGCGGTCGTCCGGAGTGGGCTTCGCCGCATCGATGAGTCGGCTGGGGGCGGCGACCGCAACCTACGTCATGCCGCTGTGCATGGCGGGCCTGGGAGTCAACGGAACGCTGTTGATCCTGGCGGCCTTCCCCGCGGTGGGCTTCGTGCTCTCCATCTTCCTCGCGCCGGAGACCTCCGGTACCGAGATCCGCTAAGCGGACCCGGCCCGCACCAGCCGGGCAATGCCCGTCCAGCAGGCCAGAAGGAATGCGCCCCAGACGAGGCCGGTGAGCAAGGAGAAGCCCGTCTCCGTCAACCAGCCCAGGACGGGTCCCAGGAAGCCGGTGGCCTGTGCCACGAGCCCGGCGAGGTGCTCGACGCCGTGGTAGACCACCGGCCAGCCCACGTCGGATGTTCCCTTGAGCAGGATGTGGCCTCCCACCCACAGCATGGCGAAGGTGCCCACGACCGACAGGAGCGTCAGCAGTCTGGGCATGCCCCAGAGCAGGAATCCACCGCAGGCCCGGCCCGCGGGTGTGCGACCCCTGCGATACATGAGTACGCCCACATCGTCCATTTTCACGATCACGGCCACCACCCCGTAGACCAGGGCGGTGAGGATGAGGGCGACGATGACAAGGGTGGTGAAGCGGTCCCAGAACGCTTGTCCCGCAACCTCGGAGAGGCTGATGACCATGATCTCCGTGGACAGGATGAAATCGGTGGTCACCGCCTGACGCACCATCGCCCGTTCCGCCTCGGGCCCGCGCAGGGCCACCGGAGGCGGAACGGGCGATGCGGCTCCGGCGGCACCGTCGGAGCCCGGGCGCAGCCAGTGCCAGACCTTCTCGGCGCCCTCGAAGCACAGATAGCTCCCGCCGATCATCAGCAGCGGGGTGAGCACCCAGGGTGCGAACTGGCTGAGCAGCAGCGCCGCCGGCAGGATGATGAGGATCTTGTTGATCGCACTGCCCAGCGCGATCCGGCCGATCACGGGCAGTTCGCGCGAGGGCTTGATGCCCTCGACGAACTGCGGGGCCACAGCCGCGTCGTCGACGACGACCCCGGTCGTCTTCAGGCTGGTGGACACCGCCGCATCGGCCAGGGGGCGCACGTGTGCGGCGCTCATCTTCGTCAGGGTCGCGATATCGTCCAGCAGCGCGAACAAGCCTCCGCTCATGGCCCTCCTCCGGTTCGGCTCACGGGATACCGGCCAAGTATATGGCGTGCGCGCCACTGGAAATGCCGAGCGATCCGGGGCAGGATGGGGGTATGTCTACTACCGCATTCAATTCCGCACCCGTGAACACCACCGGCTCGCTGCCCGCAGTCGGCGCGGACCTGCCCGCCTTCGAACTGGTCGGCGGCGACTTGGCCCCCGTGACCTCGGCCGATCTGGCCGGCAAGAAGCTCGTCCTGAACATCTTCCCGTCGCTGGACACCGGTGTGTGCGCGGCCTCCGTGCACAAGTTCAACGAACTCGCCGCAGACCTCGACGCCACCGTAGTGTGCGTGTCCAACGACCTGCCGTTCGCCCAGGCCCGTTTCTGCGGGGCAGAGGGCATCGACAACGTCATCGTCGCCTCGGGCTTCCGCTCCGGCTTCGGACAGGACTACGGCGTGACCATGGAAGACGGCCCGCTGGCCGCCCTGCTGGCCCGCTCGGTCGTCGTCGCCGACGCCAATGGCAAGGTCGTCTACACCGAACTGGTCCCGGAGATCACGACCGAACCGGACTACGATTCCGCCGTCGAAGCCGTCAAGGCCGCATGATCGACAACCCGTTGGCGGGCACCTGCCCGTGCGGCGGGAAACCAGAGGGGGCCGCGTTCGCAGACTGCTGCGGACCGGCCCTTTCCGGTGCCCGCTGGCCCGAAACGGCCGAGTCCCTGATGCGTTCGCGCTATACGGCCTTCGCGCTGGCCGATGAAGACCATCTGTTCCGCACCTGGCACCCCCGCACCCGGCCGCCGGGCCGGCTGAGCGACGCCAATACCCGCTGGACCGGCTTGGAGCTCGGCCGGGTGATCGGAGGGGGAGCCGAGGACAAGACCGGCACCGTCGAATTCACCGCGCACTACGTCGGGGCCGGGGCCGGCCCGGGTGTGATGCACTGCGTCTCCACCTTCGCCCGCCGGGCCGGACGCTGGATGTACGTCGAGGATCTCTAGGGGCGCGCAAGGCCCAGAAACTCGCGCAGCGCGGGCAGCTCCCGCCTGGCCTGCGACAGGCCCAGCCGATGGGCCGCCGCCAGGCGGGACAGGTCACGGGTGCTGTTCTTCAACGGCATCACCTCGGGTGCGAAGATATGTGCCCTGCCCTGCCGTTCGAGCTCGAAGATCCGCTCCCTGGTCGCGTTGTAGCGCTCATGGCGGGTGAACATGGCCTCCACCAGGCGGGGATAGCTCCGGAAGTGGGCGCGCAGGAAGGAACGCATGCCCACCGGCTCCTTGACGTAATCGCGCTGCTGGGTCAAGACGATGACGAAGCGCTCGAACCCCGCTTCCTGTGCCAGGGTCAGGGGGATACCGCCATCGGCGCCCATGGCCCCGTCGACGTAGAGCCTGCCGTCGATGTCCACCGGAGGCATGATGACCGGCATGGTCGACGATGCCTGTACTCTGGCCATCAGATCGTCCATCCGCGCATAGTCCGCCTTCGACCACACCACTTCCGCGCCGGTGCGCACATCGAAGCCCACGCACAGCATATCGGCGGGATTGTCCTGGAAATCCCGCCAGTGAAACGGCAGGGCCATACCCGGCTCGCAGGTCTCCCGGTAGATGTACCGGGCATTGAAATAGCCCTGGCCCCGGCTGAAACTGCGCCATCCTCCGAAGCGCTCATCGGCGGGGAAGTCGACGAAGGACCTACGGGTGCGTTTGGCGTCGCGGGAGACGTAGTTCGCGGCATTCGAAGCACCGGCGCTGATACCCGCCACCCAATCGAAATCGATGCCCTGTTCCAACAGGGTCACCGCAAAGGCGCTGGTCAGGGCCGCGCGCATGCCGCCGCCCTCGAAGACCAGGGCCGTATCGGAGATTCTGGTTCCCATACTCCGAACTCTAACGGGGCACGGCGCCCTCGCGTGGACCGGGCACAGATCGCCGTTCGCACGTGGGACAATCGGGTCATGACCGAAAACCAGAACGACCTGCCCACTGACGAGCTGCGCTCAGTGACGATCACCCGCCTTGCAGAGGGCCGATACCTGGCCCGGAATGCATCGGGGAACACGCTCGAGTTCGGGCGCGACGAGGAACTGTTCAGCCCCGTCGAACTGCTATTGGCCGCGATCGCCGGCTGCTCCTCGATCGACGTCGACGTGGTGACCAGCAGGCGCGGCGAGCCGGACCGCTTCGATGTCACGGCTGCCGCCCGCAAGGTCACAGAGGACGGGGCCAATCGACTCGACGACGTGCATCTGTCGTTCGATTTGGCATTCCCCGACACAGAGGCCGGGCGCAAGGCCGCCGGCACTGTGGAGCGGGCGGTGCAGCTCTCACACGAGAAGTACTGCACGGTCTCGCGCACCGTACAACACGGTGCGCGGGTGGATTTCGAGGCGCACACCGAACTGGACTGAGCACCCGGCGGGCGGGTGGAACCGGGCGGTTGCCCGCCCGCGCCCCCAGCGGTCGCCGGCTTACTTCAGAGCCTTGCCGACCTTGTGCAGGCGGTGACTCAGCTGCATGATCCGCACACTGCCCACAACGCCGGCGATGAGGATGCCGGCGATGGCGGACAGGATGATCGCAACGCCCAGGGGCAGGCTGAACTCCCAACCGAAGTAGTGGAAGACCGCGGCCTCGTTGTTCTGCACGATGAAGACCAGCAGCAGCACCAGCACGACTGCGCCCACGATGAGCGAGATCCACATGCCGATGCTCAGCCCGGAGGTTCCCGGCACCGTGACCGGGGGGACGACCTCGGCTTCGGTAGGCGCTTCGGGGCCGTCCTCGCCGGTTGGCTGAGTCGGCTCCAGGGCGTCCGGTGACCCGGTCCGGTCCGATGCCGCGATGACCTCGCGTCCGGGCAGCTGTTCCTGCGGGTCGACTGGGGAGTTCTCGTCTGCGGGTGTTGTGGATTCGTCCATGGCAGAACCCTATCAACGACACACGGGCCCGGTCCCACTCCACGCGGAGTGGGACCGGGCCCGTGTGCCGACTATCGGACGGCGTCAGCCGCCGACCGCTCAGGCGAGCGCGTCGATGATCCGGTTGAAGGTCTGCGAGGGCCGCATGGCCGCGGTGACCAGAGCATCGTCCGGGTTGTAGTAGCCGCCCAGCTCGACCGGCTGCCCCTGAGCCGCCAACAGCTCGGAGACGATGGTGTCCTCGTTCGCGCGCAGTTCGGCCGCGACCGGGGCCAGGGCCTCGGCCAGTTCGGCGTCCGTGGTCTGCTTGGCCAGTTCCTCGGCCCAGAACAGGGTCAGGTAGAAGTGGCTGCCGCGGTTGTCGATCTCGCCGACCTTGCGCGAGGGCGAACGGTTCTCACCCAGGAAGGTCTCGGTGGCCGCGTCGAGGGTGTCGGCCAGCACACCGGCGCGCTCGTTGCCCTCATTGTTGAGCAGATGGCGGAAGCTCTCGGCGATGGCGAAGAATTCGCCGAGGGAGTCCCAGCGCAGGTGGCCCTCTTCGACCAGCTGCTGGACGTGCTTCGGAGCGGAACCGCCTGCACCCGTTTCGAACAGACCGCCGCCGGCGATCAGCGGAACGACGGAGAGCATCTTGGCCGAGGTGCCCAGTTCCAGGATCGGGAACAGGTCGGTGTTGTAGTCGCGCAGCACATTGCCGGTCACGGAAATCGTGTCCTCGCCGCGGCGGATCCGCTCGACGGAGAACTTCGTGGCCTCGATCGGGTTCATGATCCGGATGTCCAGGCCGTCGGTGTCGTGCTCGGCCAGGTATTCGTTGACCCGGGCGATGAGGTTGCGGTCGTGGGCGCGGGTCTCATCGAGCCAGAACACCGCGGGGGTCCCGGACAGGCGGGCGCGGGTGACGGCCAGCTTGACCCAGTCGCGCACCGGCACGTCCTTGGTCTGGCAGGCGCGCCAGATGTCCCCGGCCGAAACCTCGTGGCTCAGCAGTACCTCGCCGGCGGCGTTGACGACCTCGACGGTGCCCGCGGCCGGGATTTCGAAGGTCTTATCGTGGCTGCCGTACTCCTCGGCCTTCTGCGCCATCAGACCGACATTGGGCACATCGCCCATGGTCGATGGATCATAGGCGCCATTGGCGCGGCAATCCTCGATGACGGCCTGGTAGACGCCGGCGTAGCTGGAGTCGGGGATGACGGCCAGGGTGTCCTGCGTCTGGTCGTCCTTGTTCCACATCTTGCCGCCCACGCGGATCATCGCCGGCATCGAGGCGTCGACGATCACGTCGGAGGGCACGTGCAGGTTCGTGATCCCCTTGGCGGAGTTCACCATGGCCAGTGCGGGGCCGTCGGCGAAGGCCTTGTCGACCTCGGCGCGGATGGCCGCGGCGGTGTCGGCGTCGAGCTCGTCGAGGCCGGCCAGGATCGCGCCCAGGCCGTCGTTGGCCGACAGTCCGGCTTCGGCCAGCTGTGCGCCGTACTGGGCGAACACGGTCGGGAAGAACGCCTTGATGACGTGGCCGAACAGAATCGGGTCGGAGACCTTCATCATGGTGGCCTTCAGGTGCACGGAGAACAGCACGCCGGCTTCCTTGGCCGCGGCGATCTGCTCGGTGAGGAATTCATCGAGCTTGGCGACATTCATGAACGTGCCGTCGACGATTTCGTCCTTGAGCACCTTCAGGCCGTCTTTGAGCACCGTCACGTCGCCCTTGGCGTCGGTCAGGCGGATGGTCAGCACATCGTCGGCGGGCAGGATGACGGACTTCTCATTGGACCGGAAGTCGTCGTGGCCCATGGTGACGACGTTGGTCTTGGAGTCCTTGGACCATTCGCCCATCGAGTGCGGGTGCTTCTTCGCGAAGTTCTTCACGGCCTTGGGGGCGCGGCGGTCCGAGTTGCCCTCGCGCAGAACCGGGTTGACGGCCGAACCCTTGACCGAGTCGTAGCGGGCGCGGATGTCGCGTTCCTCGTCGGTCGAGGGCTCCTCCGGGTAGTCCGGGATGTCGAAGCCCTGGGACTGCAGCTCCTTCACCGCGGCCTTGAGCTGGGGGACGGAGGCCGAGATGTTCGGCAGCTTGATGATGTTGGCCTCGGGGGTCTTGGCCAGTGCGCCGAGTTCGGCCAGCGCGTCGGGGCGCTGCTGCTCGGCGGGCAGACGGTCGGCGAACAGTGCGAGGATGCGTCCGGCCAGCGAGATATCGCGCATCTCGACCCCGACACCGGCCTTGTGGGCGAATGCGTCGATGATCGGCTTGAGCGAATAGGTCGCCAACAGCGGCGCCTCATCCGTCCGGGTGTACATGATCTTTGCCATAGTGAAGAACCACTCCAGATCGTTCTTAAGGGTTTAAGCACGGTCAGTCTATCGGGTGGGTTACTCTGGGAGGCGCGCCGTCCGGCGCTCGATACGACCCGCGCGCCTGCGGCCGGGGTCCCGCGTACGACCCAGAGGAGTCCGACAGCCCGTGGCCAAGCTCTACTTCCGTTATGGCGCGATGAATTCGGGGAAGTCCACGGCCCTGCTGCAGGCCGCCTTCAACTACGAGGAGCGCGGCCAGCGGGTGCTGGTGGCCAAACCCTCAGTCGACGTCAAGGGCGCGGGCCAGGTGATGTCGCGGCTGGGCGTGACCCGCGCGGTCGACTTCCTCATCGGCGTCGAGGACGACGTCGAAGCGCTGTTCAACGACGAGGCCGGGATGATCGCCCACGACGCCCTGCTGGAATCGGTCGGCGGTGTCCCACCGGTGGCCTGCCTGCTGATCGACGAGGCGCAGTTCCTGACGCCCGAGCAGATCGACGGACTGATGCGCATCGCGACGCTGCGCGGGGTCCCCGTGATGTGTTACGGCATCCGCACGGACTTCCGGACCAGGGCGTTCCCCGGCTCGGCCCGGCTGCTGGAGATCGCGCACACCCTTGAAGAACTCAAGACGATCTGCCGCTGTGGGCGCAAGGCGATGTTCAACGGCCGCCGCATCGACGGCCGGTTCGTCTTCGCCGGCGACCAGGTCGCCATCGACGGGGTCGAAGCGACCTACGAATCCCTGTGCCCTGCCTGCTACCTCGAGGAGTCGGGCGGCCGCCTGGGGTGAGGGCCTGCGGTAGCGTGGAGCCATGCTGAAACTGACGTACTCGGTGCTCAACCCCGAATACACCCACGCTCCCACCGTCATCCTGGGTCCGCCCCTGGGGGCCCACGCCGCCGTCTGGGCCGGTGTGGCCTACAGGCTGGCCGAGGAGTTCCGCGTGGTGACCTACGATCTGCCCGGCCATGGTCTGGACCTGGAGAACTTGGCGGCCGCCCGCGCCGGAGAACTGGACTATACGGTCGCCGACCTCGCCACCGGTGTGGTGGCGATCGCCGATGAGCTCGAACTCGACACCTTCCACTTCGCCGGCTGTTCGATCTCCGGCGGGGTGGCCCAGCACCTGGCCCTGGACCATGCTGAGCGCTTGGCCTCGGTCGCCGTCCTGTGCTCCCAGGAGCGCTTCGGCGATCCGCAGACCTACCTCGACCGGGCGGCCGAGGTGTTGCGCGACGGGACGCGTTCGCTGGTGGCCGATACAGCGGACCGGTGGTTCGCCGCCGGATTCCTCGACGAGGACAATCCGACCGCCGGGATCGTGCTCGAAATGCTCGCCGGCACCGATGATGCTGCCTACGCGGCGGCCTGCCGGGCCCTGGCGGGCTACGACCTGACCGGTCGCACCCAGGCCATCACCGTGCCGGCACTCTACATCGCGGGGGTTCAGGACCCCGGGGCTACCCCGGAGCTGATGGAATCCCTGGCCGCACGGATCGCCGGCGCGAAGTTCGTCACCATCCCGGATTCGGCCCATCTGTGCCTGGCCGAACACCCCGAACTCGTCGCCGACCACCTGGAGGAGCTCTTCCTTGCCCACTGACTCAGCGAATCCGACCCATCTGTTCGAACCCATCACGCTGCGCGGCCTGACGGTGCGCAACCGTATCTGGTTGCCGGCCATGTGCCAGTACTCATCGCCCACCGGTACGGGGATGCCGGGGGACTGGCACCTCGTACACCTGGGCGCCAGGGCGACAGGGGGCTTCGGCCTCCTCATCACCGAAGCCGCCGCCATCGTGCCCGAGGGGCGTATTTCCCCACAGGATGCGGGCCTGTGGAACGACGCCCAGCGCGATGCCTGGCGGCCGATCGTCGACTTCGTCCACGGGCAGGGTGCCGCCATCGCCGTACAGCTGGCCCACGCCGGCCGCAAGGCGGGCACCTACCGGGGATTCGTGGGGGAGCCCACGGGTGTGGCACCGGCATCCGCCGGTGGATGGGAGCCTGTCGGGCCATCGGTCCTGCCCTATCCGGGCCTGGCCACACCGCGGGAACTGACGACAGGGGAAGTCGCCGAGGTCTCCCGCGCCTTCGCCTCCGCCGCGCGCCGGGCCGTGGACGCCGGGTTCGACACCGTGCAGCTGCACGCGGCCCACGGCTATCTGCTCCACGAGTTCCTCTCGCCGATCTCGAATCGGCGCACCGACGCCTACGGCGGTGATCTGGCCGGCCGTGCCAAGCTCCTGCTGGACACCGTCGACCTGGTGCGCGCGGAACTGGGAGAGGACCGTCCGCTCCTGGTCCGGATGTCCGCGACCGAATGGCTCGACGAAGCGGACGACTCGGTCGATCCCACCGTCCGGGGGCTGACGCTTAACGATGCGGTGACGGTCGCCGGCTGGCTGGCCGAGCGCGGGGTGGACATGATCGACGTGTCGAGCTCCGGCAACACCCCGGCGCGGATTCCGGTGGGTCCTGGCTATCAGGTACCCCTGGCCGCGCGGATCAAAGCGGAACTGGCCGCCCGCGCGCAGTCGGCAGGCGCCTCGGCCGCAGGGGCCGTGCCGGCCATCGGCACGGTCGGGCTCATCACGGAACCCGCCCAGGCGGAATCCCTGCTGGTCACCGGTCAGGCGGATATCGCACTAATCGGCCGGGCCGCACTGCGCGAACCCGCCTGGCCGCAGCGCGCCGCACACGAACTGGGCCTTGACTGGCACACAGCACCCTACCCGCCGCAATACACCCGTGGTCGCTGGTAGGTCACCGGCCGTCTTCGGCGGGGGTTGTGAGTTCGAGGCCGACCACGCCGATGAGGACGAGGGCCAGGAAGAGGATCTTCGTGATGCTGAAGGGCTCACCGGCCACGGCGGCCCAGACCGCGGTCGCGGCGGTGCCGACACCGGCCCATACGGCATAGGCGGTGCCCAGGGGAATCCTGCGCATCGCCACCTGTAGGCCGCCCACGGACAGGGCCATGCCGATGACGAAGCCAGCCAGATTCCACGGGTGGAAGAGCCCGGCGTCCAGGGCGTGTGCCCAGACCGCTTCGAACATCCCGGCGACGATGAGGATCGGCCACGCCCAGGCCTTGGTGGGGGAGTAAGCTCGTAGGCTTTGCATGGTGCTCATCAGCCCACCGCCTTCAGTCCGACCGCCCCGCCCAGCAGGCAGGCGATGAACAGGCAGCGCAGAACGCTCAGGCGTTCGCGGCCACGGACCACCGAATAGACAATCGTGGTCAATGCGCCCACTCCGACCCAGACGGCGTACGCGGTTGTTACGTCGATGGCAGTCAGCGCCCAGGCGAGGCCACCGAGGGACAACAGGGATCCCAGGATGTAGAAGACGATGCGCCAGATCAAGCGCGTATTGCGGGCTGCCAGGGCGGCCGCCCAGATGATTTCGCACATTCCGGCGGCGATGAGTACCAGCCAGGCCGCACCGGAGGATAAATCGGTCATGGGAATTCGGGGGAACGTCTTTGCGCGTGGGCCGGTACGTTGCCATTCGTCGGCTGGCGCGGTCGGCGCCCGAATCGAAACTAGCACACCGGGCCGTGCCCCACCGTGGTCACATCCACTAGGCTGCCGATATGCAGACAATCACACTGGGCGACGTCACGGTCCGCTGGATCAGCGTCTCCGATATGGAAAACAACGTCTACCTTTTGACCTCGGCGGCCACCGGCGCACAGGTGCTCATCGATGCGGCGGCGGACGCTCCGGCGATCCGCGAGCTCATCGCCGCCGGCTCGGGCAGTGCACCGGTGGCGATCCTGACGACCCACCGGCACTGGGACCATGTCAGGGCCCTGGCCGAAATCGCGGGCACCGGGGCCGAGGGCAATACGATTCCCGTCTATGCGGGAGCCGACGATGCCCAGGCAGTGGCCGAGGAATCCGGAGCGCCGGTTGACAGGCAGATCAACCACCTGGAGGACCTCGCCTTCCCCGGCTTCACCCTGCACGCGGTCAAACTGCGCGGGCACACCCCCGGGTCGATCGCATATGTGCTGGCAGACGGAGCACAGACCATCATTTTCTCCGGCGACTCGCTGTTCCCCGGTGGGCCGGGCAAGACGTGGAACGAGGCGGATTTCGACTCCCTGATGGCGGACCTGCAGGCGCGGATCTTCGCGGTGTACCCCGACGATGCGCTGGTCCTGCCGGGCCATGGCGATACCACCACCCTGGGGGCGGAGCGCCCACACATCCCCGAATGGCTGGCCCGCCGCTGGTGAGGAGCCGCGGGCGGTGAGGGCCCGCCACGGGTGAACCATCGCCTGTGTGGATACTCCAGCGGTTAACAGGGCAGGGGCCCCGGGAACGATTCCCGGGGCCCCTGCCCTGTTACCTGCGACTGCCGGTCCCAGCCGGCGCAGGTCACTTGGCGGCGAGGTCCTCGCTGGTCGCCGCGATGAGCAGATCGCGGGCCGTGCGGCGCTGCCGCTGCTCCTCTGGGTTGGGCACCGGAACGGCCGCGATGAGGCGCTGCGTGTACGGGTGCACGGGATTCGCGACAACGTCTTCGCTGGGCCCGACCTCCACCAGGTAGCCGTGGCGCATCACGGCGATCCGGTCGGAGAGCATCTCGACCACGGCCAGGTCGTGGGTGATGAACAGGGACGCGAAGCCGTACTCCTGTTGCAGCCCCTTGAACAGCTCCAGCACTTTCGCCTGCACCGACACGTCCAGGGCGGACGTCGGCTCGTCGGCGATCAGCAGCTTCGGCTTGAGCGAGAGCGCACGGGCGATGCCGATGCGCTGCCGCTGCCCACCCGAGAGCTCGTGCGGATAGCGGTTGCGCATCGAGCGGGGCAGCTCGACGGAGTCCAGCAGGGCCTCGACCCGCTTGCTCAGTTCCGCTCCCTTGATCCCGTCGTGGAGCATCATCGGCTCGCCGATGCTCTCACCGACTGGCAGACGCGGATTGAGCGAGGAGCCCGGGTCCTGGAAGACGATTCCGACTTCCTTGCGATAGGGCCGCAACTGCTTATCGCCCAGCCCCGTGATGTCGTGGCCGTTGACCTCGATGGAACCCTCGACCACGGGCAGCAGGCCCAGGGCCGCGCGCCCGATCGTCGTCTTGCCCGAACCCGATTCGCCCACCAGGCCCACGACCTCGCCGGGGGCGATGGTCAGGTCGATGTGGTGGGCGGCCCGGAACGCAGGCGTCCGGCCGACCTTGGGATATTCGATCGCGGCGTCGGTGAAGCGCAGCGCGACATCGGCGGTCGACGGCTGCGACCCAGGATGGTAGATCGTCTCCTTGGAATCCAGGGATACGTTCGCCGGGATCCAGGAGGCGTCCAGGTGTTCGGCCTCGCGGACATCGGCCGCGCCCTCCGAGCCGAAAGCCGCCGGGGCATCCGACTCCTTGCCCAGGTGGGGCACCGCAGCCAGCAGCTGCTTGGTGTACGGATGCTGCGGATCGTGGAAGATCTGCTCGGCCGGACCGTTCTCCACCACACGGCCCGCGCGCATCACCAGGATGTGGTCGGCCATGTCCGCCACCACGCCCATATCGTGGGTGATCAGGATGATGCCCGAATCCAGCTTGTCCTTCAGCTCACGCATGAGCTTGAGGATCTCGGCCTGGACCGTCACGTCCAGGGCCGTGGTCGGCTCGTCGGCGATCAGCAGGCCGGGCGAGCAGGCCAGGGCCTGGGCGATCATGATGCGCTGGCGCTGACCGCCGGAGAGCTGATGCGGATAATGGTCGAAACGGCGTTCGTACTCCGGGATCTCGACCATGCGCATCAGATCCAGCGCCTTCTCCTTGGCCTCCTTGGGCCCCATGGCGAAGTGGGTGCGCAGCACCTCCATGATCTGGAAGCCCACGGTGTAGACCGGGTTGAGCGCGGTCATCGGCTCCTGGAAGATCACGGAGATCTCCTTGCCGCGGATCTTCTGCAACTCCTCATCGGGCATCCCGATGAGCTCCTTATCGCCCAGTCGGGCCGAACCGGTGGCGCGTCCGTTCTTGGGCAGCAGACCGATGAGCGACATCGAGGACTGGGACTTGCCAGAGCCGGACTCGCCCACGATGGCCAAGACCTCGCCGGCGTGCAGGGTGTAGTGCAGATCGTCCGCGGCTGTGAACCATTCGTCGCCGACCCAGAACTTCACTCCCAGGCCGTCGACCGTCAGGATCGTCTGTCCGCGCTTGCCCGTTGACTTTGTATTCGTATCGGCCATGTCAGTTCCGTCCCTTCTGCCCGTCCTCGGTGTCCCCGCCGGATCCGCCCGGATCCGGTTCGCCCTGTGTGGCGGCCAGCGGCTTGCCGATCTTGAAGGGCTCGGCCAGGTTCGAGGCGGCCCGCAGGGCGCGCTCGGCCTTGCGCATCTGGCGCGAGGACGGGATCTTGCGCTGGCGCGGATCGAAGGCGTCGCGCAGGCCGTCACCGATGAAGTTCACACACAGCGCGATGATGATGATGAACAGGCCCGGCCACCAGAACAGCCAGGGACGGGTTGCGAACGAACCCTGGTACTGGTTGATCAGCTGGCCCAGGGAGACCTGGGGGGAGTGCACGCCGAAGCCCAGGAAGCTCAGCGCGGTCTCCAGGACGATCGCCTGGCTCATCAGCAGCGTGGTGTTGACGATGATGACGCCCATGGAGTTCGGCAGCATGTGCTTGAACATGATGCGGAAGTCGCTGGCACCGGCCACCCGGGCCGAATCGACGAACTCGCGTTCGCGCAGGCTCAAGAACTCGCCGCGCACCAGACGCGCCAGGCCGGGCCACATGATGGCGCCCAGGGTGACCGCCAAGAGGGCGGGGGAGTCCATATGGCCGGCCAACACACCCAGGATCGCGCCGACGACGATGGTCGGCAGCATGACGAAGCCGTCGGTGATGCGCATCAGCAGATTGTCTACCCAGCCGCGGTAGTAGCCGGCGAGTGCCCCCACGATGACGCCGATGATGAGCGCGACCGCGCCCATGATGACCATCATCATCAGGGAGGTCTGGACGCCCTTCATGACCTGGGCGAAGTTGTCGCGGCCGATGTCGTCCTGGCCGAACGGATGGTCGCCCAGGTTGAAGAAGTGCGACAGGCTCCAGCTGGGGGCGCCGCCGTCGACTACGTCCGAGGTGTTGTAGTGGTTGTACTTCCACCAGCCGGGAATGGCTCCCACGCCCTGGGCTGAGAAGGAGAACAGCAGCACGACGATGAGCACGACCAGGCTGATCATGGCGCCCTTGTGGCGCAGGAACTTGCCCAGGACGATCTGGCCCTGGGACTTGCCCGCGGTCTCCTGCGCTTCGATCGCGCCTTCGCCTTCGAGGATGGTGTCGCCTTCGTGCTTCGAAGGATCTTGCATTGGAGTACTCATGCTGTCACCCGGATTCTGGGATCGAGGATGCCGTAGACGAGGTCCGCCACGAGGTTCGCGGCGATCGCCAACAGGCCGGTGATCAGGATATAGGCCATCAGCGGGTTGATGTCCGCATTCTCCAGGGAATCGGAGAACATCTTGCCCATGCCGGCCCAGCCGAACACGGTCTCCGTCATCACGGCACCGCCGATGATGGACATGACGTCGACCGGGACGATCGAGGCCAATGGCAGCAGGGCATTGCGCATGGCATGGCGCATGATGACGGTGCGCTCGTTGAGGCCCTTGGCCCTGGCCGTGCGGATGTAGTCCTGGTTCATGACCTCCAGCATCGATCCGCGGGTGTAGCGGGTGTAGGTGGCGAAGGAGATGAGGATCAGGGCGATCGAGGGCAGCAGCAGGTGGGTGTACGTGTCCAGGGTGTGGATCCAGAAGTTGCCCTGCAGGCCCGGTTCGCTGGCGCCGATCGTGCGGATCGGGCGGCCGGAGATCTGCGAGAGCTTGGAGTACTGCCCCCAGTACTGCATGGCCTGGTCGATGAAGATGATGACGCCGGAGATCAGGCCGACGATGCCCGTGGTCCTGGCCGACTGCCATTTATCGGGCCCGCCGAAGGCCAGGCCGATCGCCATTCCGGCCAGCACGGCCAGCACGGTGAAGGCGATGATGAGCCAGACGGTCGGATTGAAGAAATGGTAGTACCACTGCATCGCATAGTAGATGACCCCGCCCATCACCACTGCCGTGGTCAGTGAGGCGTAGAGGGCCCTGCGGTTCTCCAGCCCGGTCGACAGCAGCGTGGTGACCACGGCGCCTGCCAGGGACAGCACCAGGGAGCCGACGATGCCGATGCCCGGGTTGTTCAGCCAGCCGGTGGTGAAGATGAAGATGAGGACCGCCAGCGTGATGACGAGGGCCGCTGCGAAGTTGATGAGCCTTCTGCGCATCGAACCGCCCATCGCGCCCATCCAGAACAAGCCCAGCACCACGGCCGCGATGATGATCAGCGGCCAATTGGTCTGCGGGTTCTGCAGGTAGTTGTTGAACCCGATGGAACCGTACTGCTTGAGCAGCACGGCGACCCAGAAGACCGGCAGGGAGTACATGAGGAACGTGATGAAGGTGATCACGTAGTCGAAACTCGTGTACTGGCGCAGAGCCGAGACCAGGCCGACGAACACGCCCAGGATGATGGCGATGATCGTAGCGGCGAACACCAGCTTCAGCGAGGTGCCGACAGCCGCCGGCAGCATGTCGGTGACTTGCTGGTTGGTCTTCCACGCGAGTCCCAAATCGCATCTGCCGATGACGCAGGACCCGACTCCGCCCAGCCACCAGAGGTAGCGCACGGGGGAGGGCACGTCGAGGTTCAGCAGCGCGATGCGGTTCGCGATGTCTTGTTCTTTGCTGGGCGAGGTCGACTCCCTCAGATCCGCTAGTGGATCGATCGCCAGATCGGTCAACACGTAGAGGATGAACGTCACGATGATCATGACGACCAAGGAGGATGCCAACCGTCGCAGAAGGTATTTGATCATGATGTTTCCTTCGCTGACGGTCCGGCGGCGGTGGGCCCGGACCCCGAAGTGGGTCGGGTCCACCGCCGTCGGTTCATCTTCGATATGCGATTATCTGTCCGCCTCCCGGCGGTCTACTGGACCTTCCAGTCGAAGTAGTTCCAGAACAGCGTAGGCGCCACGGAGGTCGAGTTCACGCCTTCGATGGTGTTCTTGACGCCGATGACCTCGGGGAACTGGAAGATCGTGGTGCCGAAGCCGTCGTCGACCAGGTGCTTTTCGATCTTGCCGCTGATATCGGCCTGCTTGGCCGGATCGAGTTCGCCCTGCAGCTGATCGAACAGCTTGTCGACCTCCGGGTTGTTGTACTTCCCGTAGTTGTTCTGGCCGGTGGAGCGGAAGTTCGCGTCCGCGGCGGAGACACCGGTGTTCTCGGACTGCCAGCCGAACAGCGAGGCGTCGTAACGGCTGGTGTCGGGCAGGTGCTCGCTCCACTGGGCATCGGCGCCGTCGACGACCTGGAAGCCCGCCTGTTCTGCGGATTCCTTGATCAGCTGGAACTCCTGCTCACGGCGGGCGTTGCCCTTCGCGTAGATCAGGCGGACCTTGGGCTTGGAGACCCCCGCCTCGCTCAGCAGCTTCTTGGCCCCGTCCACGTCGACCTTGCCATAGGCGGCATCCCAGCCGCCGTCCTTGACCATCTGGTCGTAGGTGGGGGACCCGGGCACCTGGATGAAGGAATCGCGGACCTGCGCGTCCTCCTTCAGCGGCTTGATGATGTCATTGACGATCTTCTCGCGCGGGATGGTCTGCAGGAAGGCCTTGCGGACCTTCTTGGCCTTCTCTTTATCCCCGCCGTAGGTCTTGGGGTCGAAGGGGCCGCCGTTGGCGAAGACCAGGTCCACGTGCTCATAGGTGGCGCCGTCGGCGTTGAGGACGTTGACCCCGTCGATTGCCTTGACGGACTTGAGGATGTCCGCGGTGGCCTGCGGGTTGATCATGTCGACCTCGCCGTTCTGCAGGGCCTGGACCGCGGCGGTCGGATCCTCGTTGAAGCGGAAGGTGATCTTCTTGAAGTCGGGCTTGCGCTCGCCCGCATAATCATCGCGGCGCTCCAGGGTCAGGAACTGGCCCTCCTGGAATTCCGTCATCTTGAACGGACCGGTGCCCACCAGCAGATCCGGATCGCTGGGCAGCTTGGTGAAGTCGAAGCCGGTGTTCCACACATTGGCCAGCTTGGTCAGGGATGCCTTGTCGTCGTCCTTGAAGGCCTTGAGGACGGCATCGTTGGCCTTGGTGGCATCGTCGAGGCCCAGGGCCTTCTTCGCCACGATGTGGGCGGGCAGGCCGGAGTCCTGCTGGCTCAGGGTGATCTCCCAGTCCGCGAAGGGCTTGGAGTATTCGAAGGTCACGGACTTGCCGTCATCGCTGATCTCGGGGAACTTCTTGATCAGGGCGATGCCGGGGTCGGCGGAGTTGAAGACGACGTTCTCGCCGCTCTGCTTCTTGACGTTGCCTGAATCATCGGCGACCTTGGCGGCGTCCTTCGTATTGAAGTTCGTGCTCTGGGCGCCCCAGGCCAGGACCAAGTCGGCAGCCGAATAGGGAGTGCCGTCGGACCACTTGGCCGTGTCGGCAATCGTGAACTTGACCTTCATGGGGCTGTCGGAGACCTTCTCGACCTTGCCGAAGGAGGTGTTCGGCTGGACCTTGAGGTCATGGTCGTAATAGCTGAAGGCGTCGTCGGTGAAGTACTTGATGTTCGAGTTCGCGACGGCGTTGGCCGTGGAGGAATTGATATTCGAGGAGTAGAACGACTGGTTCCACATCACCTTGAGTTCGGCATCGCCGTTGCCGCCGCCATCAGCGGAGGCATCGCCACCGCCGTTGTTCGGGGTGCAGGCGGACAGCAGCAGGGCGGTGGCGGCGGCTGCCGCACCGAGAGACAAGAAGCGCTTCTTCACTTCTTCTCCTTTCGTAGGTACGGGTCGTTTCGACCCAGTAGATGACCGGAGGATCCGGGTCCCCGTGCCCGAAGCCCTCACTTGTGAAAGGAGTGGGAGCCCGATGCACGGTGCATGAGTAACGCCACTCTATTCCACAATGTGGTCGTTCGCACAATCTGTGACGTGGAGATCCTATGGCGTTACATGACCGTCATATTCATGTGGCCTGTGACCGGGCTGAACTGGGCAAACGCATGCTCCGTCCGAGGGGTGAATGCACGGCGGCCCGCATCCGGGGATCGGATGCGGGCCACCAACTCCTGTATCCGCGGGGTGCGGATGCAGGGTGTTTCGTGTGTGCCTGCTGTTACTGCATCTTCCAGTCGTAGAAGTTCCAGAACATCGTGGGTGCCACGGTGATATTGGAGACGCCCTGCAGGGTGTTCTTATACGAGGTGATCGAGGGGAACTGGTAGAGCGTGATGCCGAAGCCGTCGTCGACCAGGTGCTTTTCGACCTGACCCTCGATCTGCGCCTGCTTGGCGGGATCGAGTTCCGTCTGCAGCTGGTCGTAAAGCTTGTCCACGGCCTTATTGGAGTACTTGCCGTAGTTGTTCTGGGCGCCGGTGCGGAAGTTCGCATCGGATTCGGTGACCGCGGTCGAGGTGGACTGCCAACCGAACAGCGAGGCATCGTACTTGTCGATCTGCTGCAGGTGCTGGCCCCACTGGGCGTCCGCGCCGTCGACGATCTGGAATCCGGCCTGTTCGGCGGATTCCTTGATCAGCTGGAATTCCTGCTCGCGGCGGACGTTGCCCTTGCCGTACATGATGCGGACCTTGGGCTTGGAGGCGCCGGCTTCGGCCAGCAGTTTCTTGGCACCGTCGATGTCCTGCTTGCCGAAGGCGTTCTCGATCCCGCTGTCCTTGACGATCTGGTCGTAGTCGGGCGATCCGGGCACCTGGGTGAAGGAGTTGCGCACGGCGGCGTCGTCCTTCAGCGGCTTGATGATGTCGGTGACGATCTTCTCGCGCGGAATCGCCTTGAGGAAGGCCTGACGGACCTTGAGTGCCTTGTCCTTGTCCCCGCCGTAGGTCTTGGGGTCGAAGGGGCCGTCATTGTCGAAAACCAAATCGACGTGTTCGTAGGTGGCGTCGTCGCCGGTGTCGGTCTGCACCCCGTCCAGGCCCTGGACGGACTTGAGGATGTCCGCGGTGGCCTGGGGCTGGATGATGTCGACCTCGCCGTTCTGCAGGGCCTGGACCGCGGCGGTCGGATCCTCGTTGTAGCGGATCGTGATCTTCTGCACGTTGGGCTTGCGGGCGCCCTCGTAGTCGTCGCGGCGCTCCAGCGTGAGGTATTGGTTCTCCTGGAAGTCTGCGATCTTGAACGGCCCGGTGCCCACCAACAGGTCCGGATCACTGGGCATCTTGGTGAAGTCGAAGCCGTTGTTCCAGGTGTTCGCGATCTTCGCCAGGGACTTGTCGTCCTTGTCCTTGAAGGCCTTGAGGACGGCCTCATTGGCCTTGGTGGCATCGTCGATGCCCAGGGCCTTCTTCGCCACGATATGGGCGGGCAGGCCGGAATCGGTGGTGGTCAGATTGTTCACCCAGTCGGCGAAGGGCTTGGAGTACTCGAAGGTCACCGACTTGTTGTCGGCGCCGATCTCCGGGAACTTCTTGATCAGTGCGACGCCGGGGTCTGCGGCGTTGAAGACGACCGTTTCGCCCTTCTGCTTCTTGACATTGCCCTCTTCGTCCTGGACCTTCGTCAGATCCTTGGTGTTGAAGTTAGTGCTCAAGGCGCCCCAGGCCAGGACGAGGTCCGCGGCGGAATAGGGCGTGCCATCGGACCACTTGGCCGTGTCGGCGATCGTGTACTTGATCTTCAGAGGATTGTCCGAGACCTTCTCGACCTTGCCGAAGCTCTCATTGTCCTGGAGCTTGAGGTCCTTGTCGTAGTACTTGAAGGCATCGTCCATCATGTACATGATGTTCGAGTTCGCGGTGGCGTTGCCGGTGGTCGTGTTGTTGTTCACCGAGCGCAGGGGCTCGTTCCACATGACCTTGACCTCGGCATTGTCATTGCCGCCTTCGGCCGACGCGCCCGACCCTCCGTTATTGGGCGTGCACCCGGCCAGCAGCAGGGCGGCCGTCGCCGTGAGCGCGGCCGCGCTGAGGAAACGCTTTTTCACGTTGTCGTCCTTTCATGGGATGGGGATCTTCCCCAAGCGCTCCCGGAGTGTTCTCTGGGAGTTTCTTCCGATTATGCCCGTGATGGAATGCACAGTAGACACAATCCCGCAAGTCTATGTCGGAATGTGGGAAACAGCACATTTCGAGTGTGGGAGCCACGGGCCGGGAAACTGGATTGGATAGAGTGCAGGACATGCCTGAAGACACCGGACCAGAACCCGCCCAGACCCTGCCGGGCAGTGATATCGCTCTTTTGCAGACGCTGCGCTCCGGGGGCTCGGCGCCGTTGTGCTGGATCACCGCGGTGATCGTCGTGGTCGCGGTGGTGTCCCTGTTCGTCCAGGCCGGGCCCGCCGACGCCATCGCCCTGTCGGGCATCCCGCTGGCCTTCGGCGCCGCGGTTTGGTTGGCCTTCTACTTCCCCCGGGTCGAACTGAGCCCCGCCGGGTTGCGAATAGTCAACGTCTTCAGTGTCACCACGCTGCCCTGGCCGGCAGTGGAATCCTTCGACCTGCGTTTCGGGCTGACTGTGCACACTCGGTGGGAACGCAAGTACTCCGCCTGGGCCCTGCCCGGCTCCAAGCGACGCCCCCGGCAGCAGGAGGGGCAGAAGAAGAAGGCGGTGAGCGCGGTACCGGACCCCAAAGCGCAGGCGGTGGTGGACTATTTCTCCGCATTGCGCACCTTGGGCGCGCTGGACGACCCGCGCATCGACCCGACCCCTCCGGTGCGCCAATGGATCCCGTGGGCGGTTGCTGTGGCGGGAATCGCACTGGTCTGGGCGGTGCTGGGCATTCTGTCCCTTTGACCGGATGCGTACAATTGACTATGGCGCGCCCGTGCCCTGGGTTCGGGCGCGATGAACCGTGAGCGCGGCGGCAGTCACCGGTGCGCTTGTCAATCTGTCTTAAGTAAGGGACTCCATGACTGAACACACCTCGCGCCGGGCTGACCGACGCAACGTCGCCATCGTTGCCCACGTCGACCACGGCAAGACCACCCTGGTGGACGCCATGCTGCGCCAGACCGGCGTTTTCGGCGAACACGGCGAGGTTGCCGAACGCGTCATGGACTCCGGTGACCTGGAACGCGAAAAGGGCATCACCATTCTGGCCAAGAACACTTCGGTGCTCTACAACGGCAAGAGTGCAACCGACGGCCCCGTCGTCATCAACGTCATCGACACCCCGGGGCACGCCGATTTCTCCGGCGAGGTCGAGCGCGGCCTGTCCATGGTCGACGGCGTCGTGCTGTTGGTCGACGCCTCGGAGGGCCCGCTGCCGCAGACCCGTTTCGTGCTGCGCAAGGCGCTGGCCGCGAACCTGCCCGTCATCCTGGTCGTGAACAAGACCGACCGTCCCGACGCCCGGATCGACGGTGTGCTCGAAGAGACCCAGGACCTGCTGCTGGGCCTGGCCGCCGACCTGTCCGAGGAACACCCGGACCTGGATGTCGACGCCGTCCTCGACGTGCCCACCGTCTACGCCTCCGGCAAGGCCGGCGCGGCCAGCACCACCCAGCCCGCCGACGGCGAACTGCCCGACAACGATGATCTCGAACCCCTGTTCGCCACGATCCTCGAGCACATCCCGGCCCCGGCGTACAACGACGACGGTGTGCTGCAGGCCCACGTGACCAACCTCGACGCCAGCCCGTTCCTGGGCCGTCTGGCCCTGCTGCGCATCTACGGCGGCACCCTGAAGAAGGGCGAGCAGGTCGCCTGGGCACACGGTGATGGCACCATCACCCAGTCCAAGGTCACCGAACTGCTGGAGACCCAGGGGCTGAAGCGGGTTCCCGCCGAAACCGCCGGTCCCGGCGACATCGTCGCGATCGCTGGTATTCCGGAGATCATGATCGGCGATACCATTACCGACCTGGAGGATCCGCGGCCCATGCCGCCGATCACGATCGACGATCCGGCGATCTCGATGACCGTCGGCATCAACACCTCGCCGCTGGCCGGCCGCGAGAAGAACACGAAGGTCACCGCACGGATGGTCAAGGACCGTCTGGATCAGGAACTCGTGGGCAATGTGTCCCTGAAGGTTCTGCCGACCGAACGCCCCGACGCCTGGGAGGTCCAGGGCCGTGGTGAACTGGCCCTGTCCATCCTGGTCGAGCAGATGCGCCGTGAGGGCTTCGAGCTGACCGTCGGCAAGCCCCAGGTCGTCACCAAGACCATCGACGGCAAGCTCAACGAGCCGATGGAGATCATGACGATCGACGTGCCGGAGGAGTTCCTGGGCAATGTCACGCAGCTGATGGCCGCCCGCAAGGGCACCATGCTGGCGATGTCGAACCACGGCACCGGCTGGGTCCGGATGGAGTTCCGGGTCCCCGCGCGCGGCCTGATCGGCTTCCGCACCCGCTTCCTGACCGACACCAAGGGCACCGGCATCGCCAACTCGATCGCCGACGGCTACGCCCCTTGGGCCGGTGCGATCGAATTCCGCACCAACGGCTCGATGGTCGCCGACCGGGCCGGTGTCGTCACCCCCTACGCGATGATCAACCTGCAGGAGCGCGGTTCCTTCTTCGTCGAACCGACCTCCGAGGTCTACGAGGGCCAGGTCGTCGGCGAGAACTCGCGCGCAGACGATATGGACGTCAACATCACGAAGGAGAAGAAGCTGACGAACATGCGTTCGGCGACGGCTGACTCCTTCGAGGCCCTGACGCCCCCGCGCAAGCTGACGTTGGAGGAATCCCTCGAGTTCGCCAATGAGGACGAGTGCGTGGAGGTCACCCCGGCCTTCGTGCGCATCCGCAAGGTGATCCTCGACGGCAAGGAACGCCACAAGGCCGCCGGCGCCCGTCGCCGTCAGAACGCCTGAGAGGTTCTGAGCCGCAGTGCCCGAATCCGTTCAGGACGCCCCGTTGAACGCCCAGGTCACCGGTGAGCAGGCCGCCCGTGTGCTGTTCGTGCACGCTCATCCCGACGATGAGTCGATCACCACCGGTGGCACCATGGCCCGCTTGATCGCCGCGGGCGCCCAGGTCACGCTGCTGACCTGCACCCGCGGCGAGGGCGGCGAGGTGATCGGCGAGGACTCCCTTCACCTGGAGGGTCGCCGGGCCGCACTCGCGGCCCATCGCGAAGGTGAACTGGCCGCGGCGATGCGGGCACTGCGGGTCACCGACCACCGCTTCCTCGGCGCCGGCGAACCCGGGGGAGCAGGCCCCGGCCGGCCCGTGCGCAGGTTCGAGGATTCGGGCATGGTGTGGGGCGCCGACGGGCACGCCGCACCCGACCCCGCGATGGTCGGGGAAGCGCTGTGCGCGGCACCCGTAGCCCAGGTCGCTGCCTACATCGGTGCCGTTATCGCGCAGCTGCGCCCACACCTGGTCGTCACCTATGGGCCCGGCGGGGGCTATGGCCATCCCGATCACCGCCGGGCCCATGATGCCACCGTCGCCGCGGTCTCCGCCCTGCCGACGGACGCGGCCCCCGTCCTGCTGTACACCGAGGTCCCCGCCGAGCAGGCGGAAGCGGCTTTCGACCCGCGCCAGCCGGGCTTCGCCGAGACCGGTTTCGCCGCCGGTCCGGCTCCCACAATCGCGGCCGCGGACACCCCTCTTGTGGCCGAGGACGTGCAGGGGGTATTCGCGCAGAAGGCAGCCGCGATGGCCGCCCACGCCACCCAGATCACGGTGCGCGGAGAGTTCTTCGCCCTGTCCAACGGCATCGGCCAGAGAATCGGCGCCGTTGAGTACTTCACGGCCTCGGGCGTGGGCGCGGTACCCCGCGCGGTCGACCACGCCACGAGCGTGCTCGACGTCATCGGGCTCGATTCCGCTCCCGCCCTGTCCGGCATGTCGCCAGGTCAGGCCCGAGCGGCCGCTCGGGAGGCGAAAGCCGGACGCCCCGGGATCGCCGGCTATCTGTACACACTGCTGCTGGCGGTAATCGTCGCGGTCCTGGGTACCCTGCAACACCTTAACGCGACTGCAGTGGACCTGGCCGGTCAGGCGGTGATCCTGCCCTGGGGCGTCGTCCTGTCCCTGGCGATGGCCGGTGTGGCCATGTGGCATCTGGCCAACACCTACCGCTCCACCCTCGTCGTGCTGCTCTTCGCCATCGTGGTCTCCGGGGTGACATTCCTGTTCAGTCAGCAGTCACTGTGGCCCGGCCACGACCTGCTGGTCACCGGCACCCTGCGCAGCCTGGCCTGGTTGTTCGGTCCGATGATCATCGCCGTGGTGGAGGCCTTCACCCTCAAGTCCCTGAAACTGCCGGCGGCGCGGCGCTGAACCTGCGCGCCGGACGGGACCCCGGCTAGTTCGCCGAGGCCATCCTGGCGTACCAGTACCGGTGGTGCTCGGTGAACCCCAAGGAGGCGAAGAGGCCCAGCGAAGCCGCATTGCCGGCTGCGACCTCGGCCATCACCGAGCGGACTCCGCGCCGGGCCGCCAGGTGGGCGGCCGTGCGTACCAGTGACCGGGCGGCACCCCTGCGGCGCAGGCCGGGCGCCACCACCAGATTCGACACGACCGCCCACTTCATCGCGATCGCCAGGCGCGCGGTGCCCACCAGGGACTTCGACCCGTCCGGATGGGTCGCCACAGCGGACAGGATCGTGAAGTCCTGTGGTGATGTCACCAACTGCGCGAATTGCGCGCGGCGCTCATCCTCGGCCCCATATCCCCAGGCGGAGAAGTGGACCTGGTGCGGGGCATCGGCCAATACGATCTGCAGGCCCGCCGGCGTCGGCACGGCCTGGGCTGCGTCCACGCCGGCAGCGGCGGCGGTATCCGCTGTCAGCGTCAGCGTGGGTTCGCTGGGCGAGAAGCCCCTGGCCTTGAACAGGGGAGTCAGGGGAGCACAGGCCTCGTCGAGGGCATGCGTGCCGCGACCGGAGTAGATGTGAACGGACTCCGGCAGGCCCCTGTCCTGGTACCACTGCTGGACCAGGTCCAGTGCTTGGCCCGCCTCCAGACCCGAACCGGGCAGGGGCAGGGCCGAATTGCCGCGGGAGGATACCCCGCCGGCGGCGCGCAACAGCCAGCCGGTCTGGACGGTCGCGGCATCCGCGGCGCCCGCTTCGCCGGCGGCACCCGCTGCCTCAGCGCGCAGATTGTCGGCGTTGAGCCAGGCCACATCGTTCGGCAGCCAGACCGCGGCCGAGACCTTGCGCAGATCGGCCGCCGAAACGATCCGGTGCAGGGGGCCCGCAGCCTGCGGGGCCGGCGGAAGTTCGTGGATGAGCTCCACCTCCGCCCGGTGCACCGTCTGCGGGCCCGTCTTCGTGGCCAGTGAGATCGCCTCGTCGGTGACGGCGGCGACCTCTCCGAGCACATCCGTGGAACCGTCCGGTATGCGCCTGCGGACGACGATGCGCATACCGATCCGGGGTTCGAGCATGGAGACCTTCTTCGGTGTCGGGGGAGGGCCGGCGGCCGGTGGACGACCGGCTGCGCACTAGGCCCTACTTACTTATGTCCAAGCCTACCGGGGAGTACGCTGGTGGCGTTGTGTTATCCGCTCATCCGAGGAGACTCACGTGACTTATGTCATTGCACAGCCCTGTGTCGACATCAAGGACAAGGCGTGCATCGACGAATGCCCGGTCGACTGCATCTACGAGGGTGCACGGACCCTGTACATCCATCCGGACGAATGCGTCGACTGCGGCGCCTGCGAACCGGTCTGCCCCACCGAGGCCATCTATTACGAGGACGATGTGCCCGAGGAATGGGAGGACTACACCCGGGCGAACGCCGACTTCTTCGATGAGATCGGTTCGCCCGGCGGCGCCGCCAAACTCGGTAACATCGGTTCCGACGATCCGATGATCGCCGACCTCCCCCCGCAGAACCAGGACTGAAGGACTATGAATATGCACAGGACCTCCGCGGACTTCGGGCTGCACTTGGCCGAATACCCCTGGGACAAGCTGGGCCCCTACCGAGACCGTGCCGCGGCGCACCCGGACGGTGTATGCGATCTGTCGATCGGCACCCCGGTCGATGCGACACCGCGGGTGATCCAGGAGGCCCTGGCCGCCGGCGCTGACTCGCACGGCTACCCGACCACGGCCGGTACGCTTCAGCTGCGCGCGGCGATCGCCGGTTGGTACGCGCAGTGGCACGGGATCGAACTCGATCCCGCAACCCAGGTCCTGCCCACCGTCGGCTCGAAGGAACTCGTGGCCTGGCTGCCCACCCTGCTGGGCCTGCGCCAGTTGGGGTTGAAGGTCGCGGCACCGACAGCGGCCTACCCCAGCTATGAGATGGGCGCGGTGATCGCCGGGGTTGAATGCGTCCGCCTCGACGTCCGCGACATCGCCGCCGGCGCCTCCCTGGAGGGCATCGGACTGTTGTGGATCAACAGCCCGGGCAATCCCACCGGCGAGGTCCTGCCCGCCGAGCTGCTGGCCCGGGTGGTCCAGCGGGCCCGCCGGGCTGGGGTTGTCGTCGCCAGCGACGAATGCTATGGCCTGCTCAACTGGGAGTCCGAGGAACCGGCCCCCAGCGTGCTCTCGGCATTGAACGGCGACTACACCGGTGTGCTCAGCGTCTACTCCATGTCCAAGCAGTCGAACCTGGCAGGCTACCGCGCGGCCTTCGCGGCCGGCGATGCCGAGCTCATCGCGGAGCTGACGAATTCGCGCAAGCACGCGGGGATGATCGTGCCCGGCCCCATCCAGACCGCGATGGTCGCAGGCCTGCAGGACACCTCTCACGTGTTGGCCCAGAAGGAGGTCTACCGCGCCCGTCGGAACACCCTGTATCCGGCAGTCGAGGCCTTCGGCCTGCGAATCGATCATTCGAGCGCAGGCCTCTACCTGTGGGCCACTGCGGGCGAGGACTGCTGGATCACGATGGGCCGGTTGTCAGAACTGGGCATCATCGCCGGTCCCGGTGAGTTCTACGGGGCAGGCGGCTCCCAACACGTGCGGATCGCCCTGACGGCAACCGATGAGCGCATTCTGGCCGCGGCGACGCGGCTACGCGATGCCGCCAGGTCCTGAGCGGGCCAACCTGATCCGCCCGGCCGCGTCCGCAGGGCGAACCTCATACTCCCCACGATTCGAGGGTTGTCTAGAATCGGAGAAGTTTGAGTACAGATTTAGAGTTTGTGCTGAATAACGGTAGTCTTCCATGAGGCCCCAAGAGGGTTCCATGCAGTCAACGCAGAGGAGAGAATATGTCGGCGGATTCCGTATTGCGGGTGGGTGATTCCGAACTCGAGCTCGTCCAAGTCGATGCTGTCGAAGGAAACGATGGCTTGCGGATCGGCTCCCTGCTGAAGGAAACCGGCAAGGTAACCTATGACCCCGGATTCGCGAACACCGCTTCGCTGTCCTCGGCCATCACCTACATCGACGGCGATGAGGGCATTCTGCGCTACCGTGGATACCCCATCGAACAGCTGGCCGAGAAATCCTCGTTCGTCGAGGTGAGCTACCTGCTCATGTACGGCGAACTGCCCACCGCCGAACAGTTGGCGGCCTTCGACCAGAGGGTGCGCAAGCACACGATCGTCCACGAGGACCTGCGTCGCTTCTTCCAGGCGTTCCCCTATGACGCGCACCCGATGCCGATGCTGGCGTCCGCGGTCAACGCACTGTCGACCTTCTACCAGGATTCGCTCGATGTCTTCGACGAACAGGCCATCGACATCTCCAGCGTCCGTCTGTTGGCGAAGATGCCGACCCTGTCGGCTCTGGCGCATCGGCGCAGCCAGGGCCTGCCCGTGGTCTACCCCGACAACAATCTGAACCTGGTCGAGAACTTCCTGCGCGTGAACTTCGGCTTCCCGTCCGAGGACTACGAGGTCGACCCGGTGATCGCCAAGGCGATGGACCAGCTGCTCATCCTGCACGCCGACCACGAACAGAACTGCTCCACCTCCACCGTGCGTCTGGTCGGGTCCGCCCAGGCCAACCTGTTCCAGTCCGTGGCCGCCGGCATCAATGCCCTGTCGGGCCCGCTGCACGGCGGAGCCAACTCCGCGGTCCTCGAAATGCTCGAGGAGATCGCACAGAGCGACGATGGCGCAGAGAAGTACATGGAGCGGGTGAAGAAGAAGGAGAAGGGCGTACGTCTGATGGGCTTCGGCCACCGGGTGTACAAGCACTACGATCCGCGTGCCGCTATCGTGAAGAAGACCGCGCACGAGGTGCTGGAGAAGCTCGGCGGGAACGACGAGATGTTCGACCTGGCCATGAAGCTCGAGGAGATCGCGCTGGCCGACGACTACTTCGTCTCCCGCAGCCTGTATCCGAACGTGGACTTCTACACGGGCCTGATCTACAAGGCGATGGGCTTCCCGACGAACATGTTCACCGTGCTCTTCGCCCTGGGCCGCCTGCCCGGGTGGATCGCGCAGTGGCGTGAGGGCATCAACGACCCCGAGGGCAAGATCGGCCGTCCGCGCCAGATCTACACGGGCTCTGCAGCGCGCGACTACACCCCGATCGCGGAGCGCTGAGCTCCCGGACCCCGAGTTCTGGACGGTTCTCGCGGCGCTTGCCGCATGCTGAAGGCCCCCGGCCAATGACGATGGTTCGTCATCGGCCGGGGGCCTTCAGCGGTAACGGTCGGTTCAGTGCAGGTCCGGATTGAGGCTGATACCCGCGGTCCTGGGCAGCGCCTCGACGCCGCCGGTGATCGAATTGCGCCGCAGCAGCATATTGTCCGTCCCGGACAGCTCCACGGCCTTGACGACCTTGTCGCCGTCGGCGGGCAGCAGCACCCGGGTGCCGGCCGTGACGTAGAGCCCGGCCTCGACCACGCAATCGTCGCCCAGGGAGACCCCGACGCCGGCGTTCGCACCCAACAGGGTGTGCTCGCCCAGCGTGATGCGCTGGGTCCCTCCACCGGACAGGGTCCCCATGATGGAGGCGCCACCGCCCACATCGGTGCCGTCGCCGACCACGACGCCCTGGGAGATCCGGCCCTCGACCATCGCCGTGCCCAGCGTGCCGGCGTTGAAATTCACGAAGCCCTCGTGCATCACCACAGTGCCGGGCGACAGGTGGGCGCCCAGGCGGACCCGATCGGCGTCGCCGATGCGGACCCCGTCGGGGATGACGAAGTCGGTCATCCGCGGGAACTTGTCGACCCCGTACACGTTGACCTGCCCGTGTACCGACAGGCGGGCGCGGGTCGCCTCGAAGTCCTCCGGGGCACAGGCGCCGTGGTTCGTCCACACCACGTTCTCCAGACGGCCGAACAGTCCGTCGAGGTTGAGTTCATTGGGACGGACCAGACGGTGGGACAGTGCGTGCAGGCGCAGATAGGCGTCAGCGGCATCGGCAGGTGCCGCGTCCAAGTCCACCGTCACCGTGACGACCGACTTCTCGACGGCACGGTCGGAGTCGGTGCCGGTCAGCGGCACGAAGTCGAGTTCGGACACCGCCTGCTCGGCCAGGGTCAGGGCGACCTCGGCGTCCTCGGCGAAACGGGGTGCGGGATACCAGACGGAGAGCGTGCGGCCGGAGTGCACGGTGGCAAGGCCGACGCCGGATACGAAACGTGAAGTCATAGGACAAGCCTAGCGGTTTCCGGGTCCACGGCGAGCACCCTGGCTAGGATGGACGATATGACTGCTTTGACGCCGAACAACCCCGATACCCTGGCCCTGGCAGGGCTCCTGGACGACCCGACCGCACTGACCCAGGCACTGTGCGACATCCCCTCCGTCTCCGGCGACGAGGGCCGGATCACCGATGCGGTGGCCGGACTGCTTGAGCTGATTTCGGCCCAGGGCACGCCCCTGGAGATCCGCCGCGACGGCGACACCCTGGTTGCTGCGACCCGGACGGGTGCGGCCGAACGGATCATCGTGGCGGGCCACCTGGACACGGTGCCGATCGAGGACAATGTGCCAGCGGAGATGCGCGAGCTCGACGGACAACGTGTGGTGTGGGGCAGAGGGGCCTGCGATATGAAATCCGGGGTGGCGATGCAGCTGTCCGCGGCCGCGGCCCTACGGGATCCGGTGCGGGACGTGACCTGGGTGTTCTACGACCATGAAGAGGTCGCAGCGTCCCTCAACGGGCTGGGCCGGGTGGCGCGCAACCACCCCGACTGGTTGGCCGGTGACTTCGCCATCCTGGGCGAGCCCAGCAATGCCGGGATCGAGGGTGGGTGCAATGGCACCATCCGGGTGGAGGTGACGACCAGGGGCGTGCGCGCACATTCGGCCCGTGCCTTCAAGGGCGTCAATGCGATTCACCTGGCCGCCCCGATCCTCGACCGCCTGGCCGGGCACACCGCACAGACCGTGCGCGTGGATGGCCTTGACTACCGCGAGTCCCTGTCTGCCGTGGGGATATCCGGTGGCGTGGCCGGCAATGTGGTTCCCGACCTGTGCACGGTCACCGTGAACTACCGCTTCGCCCCCGATAAGTCGCCGGAAGAGGCAGAGGCCTGGCTGCGGGAGTTCTTCGCCGGCTATGAGCTGCGCGTGACAGACGTTTCAGCCGGCGCGCGGCCGGGCCTGGACCAGCCGGCGGCCCAGGCGTTCATCGCCGCATTGGACGGCCTGCCGGGGATCGGTTCGACGCCGGCGGCCAAGCTGGGGTGGACGGACGTGGCCCGGTTCTCCGAACTCGGCATCCCCGCAGTCAACTTCGGGCCCGGCGACGCCCTGTTCGCCCACAAAGCCGATGAGCACGCCCCGGCGGGACAGATCACCGCGGCCGCCTCGGCCCTGCTGAGCTTCCTCGAGCCCGCGGCCGTGGCGCCGTGGGCATGAGTGCGCCGGACGCGGGGACTGCGGGCCGGCACCGGGTAACCGGGTCCGCGGCTCGCCTGGACCTGCCCGGCTGTCAGGCGGGGCCGGGGAATCCGGCGATCATGGCTGTCGTCAACCGGTCCACCGACTCCTTCTACGTGTCATCGGCATCCACCGCCGCGGCGGTCGCCGCGGCCCGTGCCGCCTGGGAGGCCGGCGCTACGATCGTCGACATCGGGGGAGTGCGCGCCGGACGCGGCCCCGCGGTCAGCGCCTCCCAGGAGATCGACTTGGTGGCGCCCATCGTGGCGGCGGTCGGCGCAGAACTGCCCGAACTCGTCATCAGCGTCGACACCTGGCGCGCCGAGGTCGGTGCCGCGGTGATCGACGCCGGCGCCCTGATCATCAACGACACCTGGGCGGGCTACGATCCCGAGCTGACCCGAGTGGCCGCAGCCGGCGGCTGTGCCCTGGTCTGCTCGCACACGGGCGGCCTCGATCCGCGCACCGATGCCCACCGCAACCGGTACGGCCTGGCGAGTCCGGACTTCGCACGGGCCCTGGACACCGGCCTGGCAGCGCTGGTGGAGCGGGCCCGGGCGGCCGGCATGCCCGATGAGCGCATCATCGTCGACCCCACCCCGGACTTCGGGAAGAACACATACCAGTCCCTGCAGGTGATGCGCGAACTGCCGCGCCTGAGCGCGGGTGCCCATGCCGTCCTCCTGGCGATCTCCCGGAAGGACTTCGTCGGCGAATCCGTGGGCGTGGACACCCCCGCCCAACGGTTGCCGGCGACACTGGCGGCCACCGCCCTGGCCATCGAAGCGGGCGTGGGGCTGATCCGCACCCACGATGTGGCCGCAACACGGCAGGTCATCGACATGGTTCTGGCGATCACCGGGGACCGGCCACCGCGCCGGGCGCTGCGCGGGCTGGTGTGAGCCGGCGGATGTGAAAGAATGAGCGCATGTCCATTTGGCTAGTCATCGGAGTCGCAGCGGCACTCTTCGTCCTGGTCGTGGCCCTGGCGGGGTCGCTGGGCGTGTTCAATCAGCCCATGTCCCAGGAGACCACCTCGGTACCGGTGGCCGCGCTGCCGGAGGGCTTCGCACCCGAGGAACTGTCGACCCTGCGCTTCACCCCGGCGCTGCGTGGCTACCGGCCCGACGAGGTCGATGCGGTCCTCGACGCGTGCCGGCTGCGGATCGCGGAGCTCGAGGCCCAGCTGGAGACCGGTGCACAGCCGGCGCCTGCGCAGCTCGCCCCAGTCCCCAAGGAGCCGTCCGATTCCTGAGAGGGTTCCCCTGCGGTGGGAGGCGGCCGCAGCCCGGAAGCGCAGCCGTGAGCGGGGGCAACGGACTCGTTATGCGGCCGATGAGGGTGTGGGGCTCCTCCCGCGGACGCTCAGCCGGTCCGGTCTGGACCGGCTGGGGACATGGCTTCTGGCACTGCCCGTTTGGCTCCAGGCGCTGGCCGTCTACGCTGCGTCGCGGGTGGTATCGCTGTTCATCATGGCCGCCGCGGCACGGCGCCAGGGACCGTCCTGGTGGACCGAGGGCGAGAGCGCCCCACTGCGCGTCTTTCTGAACTTCTGGGATGCCGGCTGGTATGAGAGGATCGCCACCGAGGGCTATCCGAGCGTCCTGCCGCTGCGCGATGACGGTTCCGTGGGGCAGAGCTCCTGGGCCTTCTATCCTCTGCATCCCTGGCTGGCCGGATGGACCGCTCAGGTCACCGGCCTTGACTACCAACTGGTGTCACCGCTGCTGTCCACTCTGTACGCCGCCGGGGCGGCCGTGTTGGTGCTCCATCTGTTCCGGCTGCACGCGAGCGCCGAGCAGGCCCTGACCGGGCTGGCCGTCACCTTCTTCTTTCCCGCAGCAGTCGTATTCAACACCGGCTATGCCGAGGCGCTGACGTTCCTGCTACTGGCCGCGGCCCTCCTGCTGGTCGCCCGGCGGCACTACCTGTGGGCGATCCCGGTGGTGTTCCTCATGGACCTGTCCCGGCCGATCGGTGTGGCGTTCTCCTTCTTCATGCTGGTCCACCTGGTATCGCGCAGCATCCGGCGCCGCGACGAGGCATATCCGGTTCCCCAGATCGTGTGCTCGTGGGCACTGGGCGTGCTCTCCTGCTGTGCGGCACTGGTCCATCCTGTGGCGGCCTGGATCGTCACCGGGCAACCGCGGGCCTACTTCGATACCGAATCCGCGTGGACCGGGCATTCACAGGTCTTCGTCCAATGGGTGAGGATGTCGGAGGATCTGGCCGGATCCTGGGGGCCGGTCCTCCTGGCCGTGCTTCTCGTAGGCCTGGCCGGAATGATCTTCGGCCCGGCAGGTCGGTTGATGGGCCTCACCGGCCAGCTGTTCGTCTCCTGTTATGTGGTCTACCTATTGCTGTTCTTCACTCCGCAGACCTCGACACTGCGGCTGATGCTGCCGATGTTCCCCCTGTCGCTGGTCCTGGCGAAGTCCCGGTCCTGGACCAATCGAATCGTGGTCCTCGTCCTGGCGACGGTGTTGCAGATCGTCTTCGTGCAGTATCTCTGGGCCTTCAGCCCCGGTTCTATCCAGCCGCCGTGATCCCGGGGTCGGGGGAGTGCCCGGGTGGGAAATCAGGCGGTCGCATCGGTGTGTGGGTAGCAGTTACCCTGCCGATAGTGGATAATAAGAGGGGTACGCGTTCACGGTACTCATATCAATTGAAAGGGAAAGTGCTCTTATGGCAGCTCAGAAGCCCCGTACGGGTGACGGCCCGCTCGAAGTCACCAAAGAAGGTCGCGGGCTGGTTCTCCGCCTGCCGGTGGAAGGCGGGGGCCGCCTGGTCATCGAGATCACCCCTGAGGAGGCGCAGTCGCTGCATTCGGTACTCGCCGAGGTGATCTGAGAACCTGTTGACGAAGGTCGGGGCGGTACGGGGACAACCCGTACCGCCCCTGACTTTTCCCGAGGAACTCCTCACCCCTGCTGCGGATGCCGTTGCAGAACGAGTAGGCCCGCATCGACGGGCAGAATGAGCCTCTCCAGATCGGCGCGGGTGGAAACGAGCGCCAGCACTGTGCGCATCACGGCTGCCCGCGGACTGCGGTCACGTGGGTCGGCGACGGCCCCCGACAGCAGGGCGTCGTTGATGATCAACAGCCCGCCCGGGGCCAGCCGATCCACCGCCACCGGGATCAACTTGTCGTAGCACAGCGGATCGGCATCGATGAACACGCACTCGTAGGCTGTCCGTGCCAGCCGGGCGAGGACGTCCTCCCCACGACCGGTGATCAGCCGCAGGCGGTGCGCCCGGATACCCGCCAGGTCGGCCAGTTCCCGGGTCACCGCCTGGCGGGGAGCGCTGACATCGATACTGGTCAGTATTCCGCCGGCGGGCATGGCGCGCAGAAGACTCAACGCGGACACCCCCGTGCCGGTGCCGACTTCGATTGCGGCGGCCGGCGCGGCCAGGCGCGTCAGGAACTCCAGAATCTTCGAACTCGTCGGTGACAGCGGCTCACACCCATAATCGTCTGCGACTTGGCGAGCGGCTTCGACCACCGGGTCGGCGGCGTTGAAACGGTCGGCGTAACGAGCTTGGCCCGCCCAGTCTCTTGACACGCGCACTCCTTCAACTGCCACATGCGGACCCACCGCGGGTCCGACACTCAAGTGTAATGCCGTCGATCACCTTGCGGGCAGATCGGCGAGAGCAGTCACACAGGCCGCGGCCCATGTCGCCTCGTCGACCCGGTGCTCCGGTAGGCGGGCTCTGGTCCCCACATGGGCGACCTCTTCATCCTCCCAGTGGGGCCGGGCCCTGACCGCCAGGGCCGCGGGCAGCTCCCCACGGGCATTGACGATGCGCCACCAGCTCACGTTCGCCCCGTAGACGGACATGATCCGGCCGACCAGCCGCGGCGAGGTCCCGGCCAGTCTGGCCACCATCCCGTAGGTGGCCAGGCGGCCCGCTGGCACGCACTCACAACAGCGCAGCACTCTTTCCACCACAAGATCATCCATGACCGTCCAAGTCTTGCACACGCACGGACTAGAATGGAGCCATGATTGGCATCAACGGCACCGAGTTCGTCATCATCGTCGTCGTTGCCCTCATCGTGATCGGCCCCAAACGGATCCCGGAGTACGCTCAGCAGCTGCGCGACCTGGTCCGGGGGCTGAAATCCCAGGCGCAGGGCCTCCGCGATGACCTGCGCAAGGACATGGGCGATGAGTTCGACGAGGTGGACTGGGCGAAGCTCGACCCCCGGCAGTACGATCCCCGGCGCATCGTCAAGGAAGCCCTGGCCGAGGACGATGCGCCCAGTGCGGCGGCCGCCCGGGCCTCGGAGTCCGCTCAACAGCAGGCCACCCTGGTCGAGGAGTCGCCGATCCAGCGCTATGCGAAACAGGCCAGGCTGCGCGACACCAGCCAGGCGGCACCCTTCGACCCGGACGCCACCTAGGCGCCGGCTCAGCCCAGATTCAGCGGCAGCGACCTGCCCGCCAGTCCGCGGGCGCGGTGGCTCAGGCCGCGGGCGATGCGGGAGATCTCCAGTGCCGCCGGCGTCTGCCGGGCGGCGGCATCGAGCACAGCGGGAAGGCCCGCATCTGCGGCCTCGCGCAGCTTCGGCTCCAGCGGGACGCTGCCCAGCAGGGGCACGTCCTGGTCGGTGATCCGGGCCAGTCCGGCGACGACCTGCGCACCGCCACCGGTTCCGAAGACCTCCATCCGGGTGCCGTCCGGCAGCTGTAGATACGACATGTTCTCCACCACTCCGGCAACGCGCTGCTTGGTCTGCCTGGCGATCGCGCCGGCGCGTTCGGCGACGGTCGCCGCGGCCTGCTGCGGGGTCGTGACGACGATCAGTTCCGCATTCGGCAGTAGCTGCGCCACACTGATCGCAACGTCCCCGGTGCCCGGGGGCAGGTCCAGCAGGAGAACGTCGAGGTCGCCCCAGAACACATCGGTGAGGAACTGTTCGAGTGCACGGTGGAGCATCGGACCGCGCCATACGACAGCCTGACCGGGGTCGACGAACATGCCGATGCTCATGACCTTCACTCCGTGGGCGACCTGCGGCAGGATCATATCGTCGAGCTTGGTGGGCTTTCCGCGCAGTCCGAACATCCCGGGAATCGAGAACCCGTGGATGTCGGCGTCGACCACGCCCACCCGCAATCCGTCGGCAGCCATGGCAGCGGCCAGGTTCGCAGTCAGGGATGACTTGCCGACCCCGCCCTTGCCCGAGGCGATCGCGTAGACGCGGGTCAGGGAGTCCGGCTGGGTGAAGGGAACGAGGCGTTTACCACCGGGGGCGCGCAGTTTCTCGCGCAGCCCCTTGCGCTGTTCGGCGCTCATCACCCCCAGCTTCAGGTCCACCTCGGCCAGGCCGGGCAGCTCTGCCAATTCGGTGTGGACGTCCCGGCTGATCGTGTCCTTCAGCGGGCACCCGGGGACGGTGAGCAGGACCTCGACGTGCGCGGTACCCGCCTCGTCGACCTCGGCGGAGGCGACCATGCCCAGGCTGACGATGTCACGACGCAGCTCGGGGTCGATGACGCGGGACAGGGCCGCGTGCAGATCCTCTGTGCTGGGCGCCTCGCTGTGGGGAACAGGTCCCCGGGCCGGTTCAGGAGTCACCGTGGTCCTCCAGTTCGGCCGCTGCGGCGGCCGCATCTACGTCGGCGATGACCCGGTCCGGGTCACCGCCGGAAGCCGTCAGGGCATCGGCCAGTCCGGTGCGCTGATCGACCAGACGGGTGATGCGCTCCTCGTATTCGCGCGTCAGGGTGGTCACGGTCTCCTGGTGGGTCGTCTCGATCTCCTCGAGCAGATCGCGCAGCTCGGAGCGGATGAAATCACGGCCGGCCATGTCCCGCATGGCGATGCGCAGGGACGACACCTCGCGCATCAGGTACTCGGTATCGGCCAGGTGGCGCTCGTCGCGGCGCCGGTCGTTTTCGAATTCGATCCGGTCCCGGTCGGCCGAGCGGTTGTCGGCCAGCAGCAGCAGCGGGGCCGCATAGGACGCCTGGAGGGACAGGATGAGGGTCAGCAGAGTGAAGTTCATGGCCCGCGGATCGAACTGCCATTCCTCGGGCGCCAGCGAATTCCAGCCCAGCCACACCGCGCAGATCACCGTCATCCAGAACAGGAAGGCGGGTGTGCCCATGAAACGGGCGATCGCCTCGGCGATGCGGCCGAACATATCGGGGTTGACCGACAGTCGGGGCAGCCCCCGGCCCTTGGAACGCGGGGTGTCCAGGGAGTTGGGCTGCGCGGCCTTCCGCTCATCCTCGGCCATGTGGCACCTCCTGTCGCGTCACCGGGTCCTCCGGATCGTCGTGATCGTCGTGGCGGTGGGCCCGCCAGTCCTCCGGCAGCAGTTCGTCGAGCACATCGTCGACGGTGATGACCCCGACCAAATGGTCCGTGTCGTCGACCACCGGGATCGAAACCAGGTCGTAAGCGGCCAGGGTGTGGCTGACCTCCGCGATCGAGGCCTCGGTCCGCAGGGGGTCGATCTCATCGTCGATGATCTCTCCGATCGCCTCCTGTGGTGGCACCCGCAGCAGCTTCTGGATGTGCACCATGCCCAGGTACTTGCCCGTGGGCGGTTCCAGGGGCTGCCTGCACACGAACACGGCGCCGGCCAGGGCCGCAGGCAGTTCCTCACGGCGGACGTGGGCCAGAGCCTCGGCCACCGTGGTCTCGGGGGCCAGGATCACCGGCTCGGTGGTCATCAGGCCGCCGGCGGTGTCCTCGTCGTAGGACAGCAGGGTGCGCACGTCCTTGGCGTCCTCCGGCTCCATCGCCGAGAGCAGCTCCTCGGCGCGCTCATCGGAGAGCTCACCCAGCAGGTCTGCGGCGTCGTCGGGATCCATCGCCTCGAGCACGTCGGCAGCGCGCTCCATGTCCAGAGCGCCCACGATCTCGATACTGGTGGTCTCCGGGAGTTCCTCGAGCACGTCTGCAAGGCGTTCGTCGCCCAGTTCCCTGGCGATCTCCAGCCTGCGCTTGACTGGCATCTCCGTGAGGATATCGGCCAGGTCGGCCGGCTTCGCGTCCTCATAGGCCTGGATGAACTGCGTGGCCTCCTGTTTCAAGTCCTCCTTGGGGTGGTCGACATCGGACCAGTCGACCTGCAGGGTCTCGCCGCGGTGCCGGAAGCCGAAGGTCCGTTTGACCGACGGGCGCCGCACGAACAGGCGCGAGACCTCCCATTCGCGATTGCGCTGCAATTCGATCGCGACGTCCTCGACCTGCACCCAGGTGCCGTCCTCGCGCAGTTTGAGCCTGCGGTCGAGCAGATCGCCGAGCACCAGGGTCTCCGAATTGCGCTGCTGGAACCTGCGCATGTTGACCAGACCGGTGATCTGCACGCCGCCGGGGTCGATATTGGTCACCCGTCCGATCGGCACGAAGACCCGCCTGCGCCCCGGGACCTCGACGACGATGCCGATGGCCTTGGGCGGCTGTCTGATGGAGGCGCGGAAGACCACCACGACATCGCGCACCCGGCCCACCTGGTCGCCTACGGGGTCGAATACGCCGGTGCCCGCCAGGCGGGCTACGAAGACTCGATTTCCGGTTCCACTCACGTCCCTAGCCTACCGAACGGGCGAGTCGGTGGAACGTGATCAATTCCGCAATCCGGCCCAGGCTGCGGCAAGGTCCGGGGCGAACGAGGCCAGCGGTCGGGGCGCGGTGGGATCCGTCACAGCGCCGGCGGCGGGCACACCGAGCACCGCGTCGACGATCGCAGTGGACAGCGCATCGGCTCCCGCCGCCCCCAGCGCAGTCAGTGCCAGGTCCCGTGGGGAATCCTCGGGCAGCTCCTGCGTCCCGCAGGCCAGGGCGAAGACGGTATCCCCGTCGAACAGGGTGTGCGAGGGCCGGACCGCCCTGGCCAGCCCGGCGTGAGCCGTAGCGGCCAGGCGGGTCGCCTCGGCGGTGTCCAGGCGCGCATTCGTCACAATGCAGGCGATCGTCGTATTGCGTGGGGAATCGGCAGGTGCACTCCGCTGCCGCCGCTCCCGTTCGGCGGCGAGCGCCGCGCGTTCGGTGCCGGTCAGGCGGGGCAGGGCGATTCCGAAATCGGCCAGCACACCCGCGGCGTTGAGCTCGCCACGGGCATCGAGCAGTCCACCGGACGGATTGGCCACGACCAGTGCCGCCACCTGGACCTCGCCCAGGGTGATGAGCGCATGCCCCAGACCGCCACGGTACAGACCGCGGTCACACCAGGCCCCGAGGCCGGCGCCCACCGATCCCGCCTCACCCAACACCGTGGTATCGCCGGCTGCGGTGCGACGGGCCGTCAGGGCGGCGCGGGCGGCCGCGGCGCCCGCTGCCAGACCCGGCGGTTCGGTGGGTGTGGCGGCGCGTCCCAGGTCGAAGATCGCAGCGGCCGGCACGATCGGCACCGTGATGCCGCCGGGCACGGGAGAGCCGACCCCGGATTCGGCCAGCACGTCCTGGACTCCGCGGGCCGCGGCCAGGCCGAAGGCCGAACCGCCGGTGAGCAGGATCGCATCGGCTCCATAGGACAGGGTGCCGGGTGCCAGGATCGCGGACTCGTGGACGGCCGGACCCCCGCCGCGCACATCGACGCCGGCCGTGGTGCCGGGCGCGGGCAGGATGACGGTCGAGCCGGTCGAACCGGACGCGGCGGCCCAGTGTCCCAGGGAGACATCGGTCAGCGAGGCGACCGAACGGCCGGGGAACAGAAGTGGGGTGTCCATGGGTACAGTATGTACCGAAGCGAAGGCGAAGGAGGCCGCGTGGACAAGCCCATCGCGCTTCGCGCGCTCTCCCTTGCCCGGTGTTGGTCATTCCTCGTACCGGGGATCCTCGTCTGGCTCGCGTATATGCAGCCGGGCACCGATGTCCACCAGCCTGCGCGATACGCCGTCTTCTACACTGCGGTGAGCTTCGTCCCGGCCATCGTCGCATCGGTGATCGTGACGTTCCTGCGTCGCGCCGGCGAGGTGGCCTCCCTCGTCCTGGCGGTCATCCTCCACCTGGCGCTGGTCTTTCTCTGCGGATCCCTCTCGTTTCGGAACTCGGCGGAGGGCTTCGTCGCACAAGGGGTGGAGGCGCTGGTGTTCTTCGGACTTCCCCTGTGCGCCTACAGCCTGATCCTGTACGCCGTTCTGTGGCTGCTCGAGCTGCTCTGGGCGCGTCACATCGCACGTCGGGCACGGAGATGACAAGCGGCCCGGAACCGATTCGGTTCCGGGCCGCTGTGCTGTGCGCCAGGCTGTGGCCTACTTGCCCTGGACCCAGGCCTCGACCTCGGCGCGGGTCTTCGGGAAGCCGGCGGACAGGGATTCGACGCCGTCCGCGGTCACCAGCACATCGTCCTCGATGCGCACCCCGATGCCCTTGAACTCATCGGGCACCAGTTCGTCCTCGGCCTTGAAGTACAGACCGGGCTCGATCGTGAAGACCATGCCGGGCTCCAGCACGCCGTCGGTGTACATCTCGGCCCTGGCCTGCGCGCAGTCGTGGACGTCCAGGCCCAGGTGGTGGCTGGTGCCGTGGACCATCCAGCGGCGGTGCTGCTGACCGGTCGCAGACAGCGATTCCTCGGCGCTGACCGGCAGCATTCCGAATTCCTCGAGCTTGTGTGCGATGACGTTCATCGCCGCGTCGTGGATCTCGCCGAAGCGCACCGGGTGGTCGACGTGTTCTGCGGCCTTCGCGAAGGCCGCCCGGGATGCCTCGAGCACGGCGTCGTAGACCTTCGCCTGGGCCTCGGTGAAGTGCCCGTCGACCGGCAGAGTGCGGGTGATGTCGGCGGTGTAGAGGGAATCGGCTTCGGCACCGGCGTCGATGAGCACCAGATCGCCTGGCGTGACCTTGCCGGTGTTCTTCACCCAGTGCAGGGTGCAGGCGTGGTTGCCCGAGGCCGCGATCGTGTCGTAGCCGACGCCGTTGCCCTCAACCTTGCTGGCCAGGTCGAAGGCCGCCTCGATGACGCGCTCGCCGCGCCGATGGCCGATCGCCTGGGGGAGGCGCTCGATCACATTGTCGAAACCGGCGCGCGTGATGTCGATGGCCTGGCGGATCTGGGCGATTTCGTGTTCGTCCTTGAGCAGGCGCAGCTCGGACAGGCCCTGGGCCAGTTCGTCGTCGCCTGCTGCGGCCGCGACCAGATCGGCCTGCACCTGGGTGCGCGCCACATCGATCGATTCCGTGATCTGCGCATCGGCCTCGCGAACCACGCGCACGGAGATCGCGCCCAGGTCCTTGGTCATCGCATCGGGGGCCTCTGCGATATTGCGGCAGGGGATTCCGGTCAGGCGCTGCATGGACTCCAGGTCCTCCCGCGGTCCCACCCAGTATTCGCCATAGCGCGAATCGGAGAAGAACTCCTCGGTGTCCGCGCCGGCGCGTGGGGCGAAGAACAAAGTGGCGTCGTGGCCGTGATCATTCGGCTCCATGACGAGCACCGCGTCCGGCTCCGCATCCATCTCCAGGCCCGTCAAATGGATGAAGGCCGAATGGGCGCGGAACTTGTAGTCGCAGTCGTTGTTGCGGACCCGGTAGCCGCCGGCCGGCACGACGATGCGCTCGCCTGGGAAGGCTGCGGATACCGCGGCGCGCCGGGCCGGGGTGTAGGACGCCGCGCCCAAGGGCTCCGGATCGTTCTCCGGGCGTGACCAGCCGGTGGCGATGAAGTCGCGGAACGCTTGGGACTGCGGGCGGCGCGACCGGTTGTTCACGCGGTCTGCGATGTCCTGGACTGATTCGGGATTCGACTCTTGGGATACTGACTCACTCATATATCCCAGTCTAGGACCCGCGACCGCCGGGCGACCCCGGGTTCGGGGGTTCGACGCGCCACAGCCGTCGGCCCGGCTCCGCCGCCGCTGCCGCCCGGAGGCGGCTGGGCGCCATACAATGTCAGCATGATCGTCGATACCCACACGCACTCCCGCTTCTCCGACGGCACCCAATCCCCAACAGAACTCATGGAAGATGCCGTGGACTCAGGCGTCGATGTCATCGGGCTGAGCGACCACGACACCACGGCCGGCTGGGGTGAGGCCCTGGCCGCCGCCGGGGACCTCGGCGTTGGCCTGTTGCGCGGCGTCGAGGTCTCCACCCGATACCAGGGGGTGACGGTGCACATGCTGTGTTATCTGCACGAACCCGCCGGAGCCGAACTGACCGCGGTGATCGGGCACGCCCGCAGGGCCAGGGAGGAACGCACCCGCATCATGGTCGAGAGGATCGCCGAGGACTATCCGATCACCTGGGACGGCCTGTTGGAGTTGGCCGGTGAACATGCGACCCTGGGACGGCCGCACATTGCGGACGCGCTGGTGCGCATCGGCGCCGTGGCCACCCGGTCAGAGGCCTTCGCCGGGCTGTTGGGCGGCGGTTCGAAATACCACGTCCCCCTCGAGGCGATCGATCCGCTCGAGGCCATCGGCCTGATCCACGATGCCGGGGGAGTCGCCGTCTTCGCCCACCCCCTGGCGGCTGCACGTGGCCGGGTGGTGCCCGATCGTGCCTTCGGCGAGCTGATCGCCGCGGGCCTTGACGGGATCGAGGTCGACCACCGGGACAATCCGCCGGCCGCCCGCCAGCGGCTGCGCCGGCTGGCGGGGGAGCACGGCCTGATCATCACGGGCTCCTCGGACTACCACGGGGCGGGCAAGCCGAACCGGCTGGCCGAACACACCACGGCCCGTGACATGCTCATGCGCATCGCCGAGGCCGGCAGGGGCACTGACCTGGTCCTGCCCCGCTGAGCCGGGACCCCGGGCCACAACGCGAGAATGCCGCCGTGCACACGAGGACGACCTCGTGTGCACGGCGGCATTCTCAAGACTTCGGACGGTCAGTTGGCTGCGGCCTGCTCACCGGACTTGCCACCGTGGGTGCGACGACGCCTGCGCTTCTTCGGCGCGGCCGACTGTTCCCCGTCGGCGGCCGGGGCGTCCCCTGCGGTCTTCGCATCCCCTGCGGGGCGCCTGCGCCGGGAGTCCGATCCGCGCGAGCGCCGGGAGCCGTGCGAACCGCCCTCGCGCCTGCGGGAGTGGCCGGCACCGGATTCGGCGTCCTGCCCGGCCGTCGGGCGCTGCCGCTTGAGCCGGCCCTTCGTGCCCTCCGGGATGTTCAGATCCGCATACAGGTGCGGCGAGGTGGAGTAGGTCTCCACCGGTTCCTCGAGGTCGAGCCCCAACTCGCGGTTGATGAGCTTCCAACGGGGCACATCGTCCCAGTCGACCAGCGTCACCGCGACGCCTGAGTGTCCGGCCCGGCCCGTCCGTCCGATCCGGTGGACATAGGTCTTGTCGTCATCGGGGCACTGGTAGTTGATGACGTGGGTCACGTCGTCGACGTCGATGCCGCGTGCGGCGACATCGGTGGCCACCAGCACATCGACCTGGCCCTCGCGGAACTGCTTGAGTGCTTTCTCACGCATCTGCTGGTTCAGATCCCCGTGCAGGGGGCGGGCGTTGAAACCGCGATCGCGCAGTTCCTCTCCCAGCCGGTCGGCGGTGCGCTTGGTGCGGGCGAAGATGATGGTCCGGCCACGGCCGGTGGCCTGCAGAATGCGCGCGACCATTTCCGATTTGTCCATCGCATGGGCCCGGTAGACCAGCTGCTTGGTGTTCTTGCCCGTCTGCGTCGTATCGCCGGCATCGTGGGCGCGGATATGGGTCGGGTGGCTCATATAGCGCCGGGCCAGGGCGATGACCTGGCCGGGCATCGTGGCCGAGAACAACATGGTCTGGCGGTTCGTGGGAAGCGCTGCGACGATTCGTTCGACATCGGGCAGGAAGCCCAGGTCGAGCATCTCGTCGGCTTCGTCGAAGACCGCGGTGGCCACTCCGTCCAGGCGCAGGATCCGCCTGCCGTAGAGGTCCAACAGCCGGCCGGGGGTGCCGACGACCACGTCGGCGCCGGCCTTGATGGCCTCGATCTGCGGTTCGAAGTCCTTGCCGCCGTAGATCGTCACAACGTGCAGATCGCGCTTCGTCGAGGCCTCGACGAGGTCCTCGGCGACCTGCTTGGCCAGCTCGCGGGTCGGCACGACCACGAGCGCCTGCGGAATCCGCTGCGCACCGGTGGGCGCATCGGGCTCGCCCTGGGCGATGACCCGCTGCAGCAGGGGGATGCCGAAGCCCAGGGTCTTGCCCGTGCCGGTCTTGGCCTGGCCGATGATGTCGGCTCCGGTCAGGGCCACCGGCAGGGTCAGGGACTGGATGGGGAACGGGTGTTCCTTGCCGGCCTCAGCCAGGGCCGCGACGATGGGCCCTGCGACTCCGAGGTCGGCGAATGTCGGTTCGGCCGGGGTGGCCTGTGCGGACTGCTCGTCAAGCTGCGCGGTGTCCGCGGCGAAGACGTCCTCCGTGCCGATGGGCGCGGATGCGTCGTTGTCGATATCTGTCACGTTCACTCCTCAAGGTGCGTACCCGTGGGAGCACGCACGTAGTCATCCGGCGGATAGGCTAGGGGGCATGTCTGATCAACAGCCGCCCCGGCAGGGTATCGAGACGCTCGCGACCCTGGCCTATAGCGAATTGGCCGCCTTCGAACGTCTGGCCACCGACGCCCAGTTCGCCCCCGACGTCCGTGACACCGTGGATCTGGCCCGCATGGCCGGGTGGTGCCTTGCACATTTCGAGGATCTTGACGCCCGCATCACCGAGCTCGGAGGAGACTCCGTCACACTGATGGAGGCGGCCCGGCCGTCCTTCGCCGCATTCATGGAGCGGACGAAGCCCACCGACTGGTACGAGAGCCTGATGAAGGGCTATGTCTACGATGAGATTCTCAAAGACTTCGCCCGGGCCGCTCTGGACCAGTTGGATGCCGACAGCCGTGCAGTCGCCACCGCCGTCTTAGATGATACACGTCCGGTAGAATATCTGGCCTCCCGCCTGGGCGCCGCAGTCGCGGCCGATCAGGTCCTTTCCAGCAGGCTGGCCCTGTGGGGCCGCAAGCTGGTGGCCGAATCCCTGCGCCGCGTGCGCGAATTGCCCGGCGTCTTCCCGACGGAATCGGCAGCGGCCACGGAACTCAGCCAGCACATCATGAGCAATCACTCACGGCGCATGTCGGTCCTGGGGCTGACCGCCTGAGCCGGAAATGCGGAGGCGGTGGGTACGGCGGCCGATCGGCCATCGTACCCACCGCCTCCGCGTCGGACGGAACGCCTCAGATGCCGAAGCCCACCCGGCCGGGGGTCTCCGCGCCGACCTCGACATAGGCCAGGGCGGCCGCCGGCACGATGACCTTGCGGCCCTTGGCATCCTCGAGCACCAGGGTGGTGCCGTCCTTGAGCGCCCCATCGACCTTGGTCGCGAGCTCGTCGGCCGTCAGCTGCGAGTCGAGCGCCAGCTCACGGTTGCTCTGGCGTACGCCGATCTTGATCTCCATGTTCCTCATACCTCCACCGGTGTAGAAAACGGTCGCTGTTGTCTCCAAGCCTAAGCGCCGGGCCGGCCTTGGCATTCCCCGCCGTGCTCGGCTACGCAGGGTTTTCGCCGCCAGCGCAACCGGTGGCCCGGGATCCCGATGGTCGAAAACCGGCGTGCGGCAGGGCAGCCGGAGTCAGCCGATCGGGCCGTGTCAGCCCTCGGTGATTGAATGGGCGCATGGACCCATTACCCTTCAGCCCGGCCCAGCCGAGTCCCCAGGACCCCCCGGTGGAACCCAGTGCGGGACCCACCGGTCTGGATGCGGTGGCACAGGCCTGCCTGGCCGACCTGCTCGCCGGGCGGCACGCCTGCGTGATCGGAGCCCCCGGCACGGGCAAGAGCACGGTCGTCGGATCCCTGTTCGCGGGACTGCTGGCCGCGGCCCACAATCCGGACGAGGTACTGGTGCTCACGCCCAACCGCGATGCCGCCGCGGCCCTGCGCGACACCTTGGGACCGGCTCCGGTGGCTGCCCCGGGTGCCTGTGCACCAGCGCCCCGGACCGGTCCGGCCGCGCGCAGTGTCCACTCCTTCGCCTTCGGCCTGGTCAGTGCCCAGGCGGCAGTGCGCGACGGTTCGGCGATGAAGTTCATCAGCGGACCGGACCAGGACAATCTGCTCGCGGGTCTATTGGCGGGTTACGATTCGGGATTGTCCCGGCCGCCGGCCTGGCCGGAGCGTTTCACCCCGGAAGTGCGGGGGACCACTGCGTTCCGCAACCAATTGCGCGAAGTGCTCAACGAACTCATGGGCAGGGGCTTCACCCCGGACGCGGTGGAGCAGGCGGCCCTCACCCACGGCCGACCCGAATGGGACTGTGTGGCCCGAATCATGCAGGACTACGAGGACCTGCTGGCGGTGCCCGGATTCGGCGGAGTGGACACTGCAGAAGTGTTCGAACAGGCCCGCTGGGTCCTCCAGGACCAGGCAGAGGCGGGCGTGCGGGCCGGTTCGGCTCCCACCTTCTCCGCGGAGATCCTGCCGCGCACGATCGTCATCGACGGGGGGCAGGACGTGCCGGATGCTGCGCTGCGGATGTTGACGACACTGGCGGCCCTGGGCGTGCGCCTGTGTCTGCTGGCCTCGCCCGACTCCGCCTCGCAGGGGTTCCGCGGTGCGGGTGGGGACCTGCTCGACGCCTTCACCCGGCCGGGGAACCCCTTTCACACGGTTCCGCACGTGCTCGACGAGGCCGCCGCCGGGGTACGTGGGGCCGGCGGTGTGCGTACGGTCGGCGACGACCTGGCCCGCCGTGTGTCGACCCGCCTGGAACTCGGTCACATTCCGCGCCGTGCCGGCATGCTGCCGGGCGGGGACTCCCGGGTGTACACGGCCACGGCGGAGTCGTCAGCGGAACTCGGCCGGATCGTGGCGGCCCGGTTGCGCTCCTGGCAGCGCGACGAGGGCGTGGAATGGACGGAGATGGCCGTGCTGACCCGGACCTCGGGGACGGCACGGGCACTCGAAGCGGATCTGGGATACTTGGGGATCCCCGTGGCGGGCGCTGACCTGGCCCTGGGCGTCGACCCCGCCACAGCACCCCTGCTGCGCATCCTGCGGGCGGATCGATCCGATCCTGGGGCCCTGGACGCGGTCATCACGGAACTGCTCACCGGCGTCTACGCCGGCCTCGATGCGATCGCCCTGCGCGGTCTCAACCGGGAGTTGTTGGCGGCCCTGGCGCGGCTGGGAGATCAGCCGCTTGTGGAATCGGAGCTCCCGGACAGCGGCGCAGCGGAGGCGGATCCGGCGCCGGTCGAAGATCCCCTCCGGCCCGGGGCCCCGACTGCCCCCATCCGAGCCGAGCCGCTGCTGGTCCGCGCCCTGCGCGAACTCCCCGAGGCCGAACTACCCGCTCCGCTGCGCCAGGTCGATCGCATGCTGCGGGCAGCGGCCAAGCACCGCGGACACGATCCGCACACCGCGCTGTGGGCGATATGGCGTGCGGCCCGGGTGGACAGGGCCTGGCGCGCCGCCGCCCTGCGCGATCCAGCGGACGCCGCCCACGACAGGCTCGATGCGGTCCTGCGGTTGATGACACTGGCCGAGAAGTTCAGCGAGCGCGGTGCGCTGGACGCCCGCGGGTTCGCCGACGATGTACTCGAACAGCGCTTCGCCCAGGACTCCCTGGCCAAACGCGCGGAAGCGGACCATGTCGCGGTGGCAGCGGCAGCGCAGGTCGCCCATACCGATTTCTCCCGGGTCGTCGTGGTCGACCTGGAGGACGGGGTTTGGCCCAACCCGCGGGTCCGCGGCTCCATCTTCTCCGCCGAGGACCTCCTCGATGTGCTCCGCGGGATCGCCCCGGAACAAGCGGCGGAACAGGCCTACCGGGCGCGGCGCCGCGCCACGATCGCCGATGAGGCCCGCCTGGCCCTGTGTGCCTTCTCCCGGGCCCGCGAAGAACTGGTCCTGCTGGCCGTCGACGACGGGGATGCCCAACCGGGTGTGTTCTTCCGCACGGCACAGGCCGCCCTGGCCCGCCACCGGGAGGCCGGCGGGGACCTGCCGCGCGGCCCCCGCGACAGCGGGACCGACGCAGCCGAAAACGACGCAGCCGAAAACGACGCAGCCGAAAACGACCCGGCCGGACAGAGCACCGCCGGGGCGGAACCGGACGGTGTGACGGAGGAGCCCCAGGTGGGCGCGCCCGCTGCCACCGGGGACCCGGGGTGGGCTACGGCCCAACCCATCGCCTGGGACCCGGCGTGGAGTGAACCGCTGACGCTGATGGAAACCGCGGCCCTGGCCCGTTACGCCTTCGAAGCCGCAGCGACCGGTCAAGAGGAGGGCCGCTGGGCAGTTCTGTTGAAGTCGCTGGCGGCGGCGGGTGTGGCGGACGCCGATCCGGCCGGCTGGTTGGACTGGCAGGAGCTCAGCCGTCGTGACCCATTGCTGGAGCCCGGCCAGATAGCCCGGATCAGTCCATCGACGGTCGAACTGTTCCACACCTGCGGACTGCGCTGGTTGCTCACCCGCCACGGTGGGCAGAGCAGCGACACCAGGGCTCAGCACCTCGGGACCATCATCCACGCTATCGCGGAGGAATTTCCGCGCGGTGGCCTGCTGCACATGCGCGAATCCTTCGACCGGCGCTTCGCCGAACTGGACTACCCCTCCGAATGGGAGCGCGACCGCGAATACGCCACGGGCCTGGAGATGCTCGACCATCTGCAGGACTACATCTCAGGGCGCGCGCCGGACGGGTACACCCTGGTGGGCGTGGAGGGCGCGGTCAGCGCCGAGGACACCCGCGATTCCGAAGACGGGCCATGGGTCATCCGCGGAAGGATCGACCGCTTGGAGAAGGACTCGGCCGGTCGGCTCTACGTGGTCGACTTCAAGACCGGCAAGCGCAAGCCCACAGTCGCCGAGGCCAGGGTGAATCCGCAGCTGGCCACCTATCAGGCGGCCCTGGACACCCCCGGCCACCGTGTGACATTCACCGACGAGGGGGCCCAGGCCGATCTGGACAGTGCTGTGCCCGGGGGCGGTGAACTCGTGTTCCTGCGCTATTCGGACACGCTCAGTCGCGGGGTGCCCGCGAACGTCAGACCACAGCCGGCGCTGGCCGATACGGACGATCCGGGCTGGGCCGGGGCGCTGGTCGCAGCCACCGCGCGCGGGATGCGCTCGCCGGTGTTCACCGCGAGCCCCTCGCGCCAGACCTGCGCGGGTTGCCCCGTGCGCTCATCGTGCCCGGCCTATGCGGGAGGAGAAGACGAATGAACAGCGGACACGGGGGCTACGACCACCCGGCGCACGGGAGGATCCGTTATTCGGCCCTGGACCTGGTGGAGATTCTCAACTCCCGACGGGATCCGGCCGACGCGATCGACCCGCCCACCGCAGAACAGATCGCCATCATCGAATCCCCGCTGGAGCCGAGCGTGGTCATCGCTGGTGCCGGCTCCGGCAAGACCACGGTGATCAGCCAGCGCGTGCTGTTCCTCGTCGCCAACGGACTGGTCCCGGCAGATGCGATTCTGGGCCTGACCTTCACCCGGAAGGCGGTGGCGGAACTGGCCGCCAAGATCCGCGACAACCTGTGGGAGTTCCGCCTGGCGGTGGGGGAGTCGGGTCGTGATGACGAACTCGTCGGCCTCGATGTGCCCACGGTGCAGACCTACAATTCCTATGCCGCCGCGCTGGTGGGCGAATACGGTATGGCACTGGGCATCGAAGAGGACACCCGGGTCCTCGACGACGCCTCCGCGATCCAACTGGCAGGGCGCGTGATCGATCGGGCGAGTACCGCGGAGGTTCCGGCGGGAGCGGCCAGGGCCGGCCTGATCACCAAGGTGCGTGCCCTGTCCGCCCAGATGTCGGAACACCTGGTGGACGCTGCGGAACTCGAGGACTACATCTATGCCTGCTATCGGCGTTATTTCGCCGATGTGGACGTGGCCAGGGCAGTCGCCCGCAAACGGATTCCGGCAGAGGCCAAGGAAGCATATGCCATCCGGTTGGACGAACTCATGGGCGCGGGCCTGGGCCCCGACCCTGAGCGCTCGCGGCTCGACGCCCTGGTCGACCTGCTGTGCGACTACGGCGCGGCGGACATCCTGGAGAAGCTCCGGGAGAAACTCCTGCTGGCCCGCCTGGTCGAACGCTTCCGCCTGGCCAAGCGGGCGGCAGCGGGCATGGAGTTCTCCGATCAGGTGGCGTTCGCCTGCCGGATCATGGATGCGGACCCGCAGGCCCACGCCGCCGAACGCGCTCGCTGGCAGGTGGTGCTGCTCGACGAATACCAGGACACCTCGGACACGCAGGTGCGGCTGTTGAAGCGACTCTTCGGCGGTCTGCCGGTGATGGCCGTGGGCGATCCCCGGCAGGCCATTTACGGCTGGCGCGGGGCCTCGGCGTCGAACATCGACGAATTCCCCGTCGAATTCGGCCTGCCCGGCACCCGCGCCAGGGTGCGGAGTCTGAGCATCAGCTGGCGCAATCCGAGCAGTGTGCTCGCGGTGGCCAATGAGATCTCATCGTGGATCCCCAACCGGGGCTCCGGCGGCGAACTGCGCGCCCCCGACCAGCCGGATGCGCAGGGCCTGCCCGGCCCACTGGCCACGTGGAAGACGGGAACCGTCGAGCGGGCCCTGACCACCGGGGCGGCCGTGCCGGGAGTGGGCAGCGATCAGATGGTCCAGCTGCTGGACTGGCTCATAGGGCGGAGCGGCTCACGGGCCGTTTTGTGTCGCAAGAGCGCTCACATGTTCGAAGTCGCGGCGGCTGCCACGGCCCGCGGTGTTCCCACCCACATCGTGGGCAGGGCCGGCGCCCTGGAGGACCCGTTCGTCCGCGACGTCTTCGCCGCGTTGACGGTGATCGCCGACCCGACAGCCGGCGGTGAGGCGATGCGCCTGCTGACCGGGACGGTGTGTCGTCTGGGGCCTGCCGATATCGCCGCCCTCGAACGGCTGCGGCGGGCCAGAGCCGACCGCCTGGCACAGGCGTATCCCGATGATGAGGCGGCGGCCGCGCTCGGCGTGGTCGAGGTGATCGACGAACTGGCCGATCCCGCAGGGCGCGGTACCCTGCGCTCCGACATCGAACGCTCGGGCCTGTCGGACGCGGCGGCCTCCCGTATCGGACGGTTGGCGGTGTCCCTGCGCCGGTTGCGCGCCAGGCGGGTCCCGGTACCGGCCCTGATCCGGGAGATCGTCCACGGACTGGGCATCGAAGCGGAGGCCAGGGCACTGGGCCCCGAGCGTGCTGCACCACATCTGGTGGCACTCGATGTGTTCGCGGCATCCGCGGCGAATCTGCTGGCCGACCAGCCGGGGACCGATCTGGCCGGCTATCTGTCCTGGCTCGAACTGGCGGCGCAGACGGGTGGCCTGGACGAACCGGACGAGGTGCTCGACAAGGAATCGGGGGCGGTGATCATCATGACGATCCACAAGTCCAAGGGTCTGGAATTCGACCATGTCGCGATTCCCCATATGGTGGTGGGCGACCTACCGACCACACTGCGGACCAAAACGGGCTGGCTGCAGGCCGAGGCCCTGCCCTACCCGCTGCGCGGGGACGCCGCCTCATTTCCCGCCATGGACCTAAGCGCCGGTGCGAGCAAGGACCTCAAGGCCCTCAGAGAACGGTTCGCCGACGCCCTGGAGGACCATCATGAAACCGAGGAACGCAGGCTGGCCTACGTGGCTGTCACCCGGGCCCAGCGCTCACTGTGGCTGGGCGCCGCGACGTTCTCCGGGCGGACCAGGGCCAATGAACTCTCGCCCTACGTCTACGATGCCGCCACGGCGCTGGGCTGGGACGATCCCGTTCTGCCGGGCAATGACGAGGAGGCGCCCGAACGCGCAGAGTCCTATGAGTGGCCGACCCCGCAGGACCGCGCACTCCTGCGGATCCGGTCACACAAGGCGCGGGTCTACCGCAGCGCCGGGGAACTGGAGCTGGGCGAACTGGTTCGCAGCGCCCCGCACGGCGGCGGGGGCCCCGATGCCCCTGGACATCTGGCCCATATTGCGGCCGACTTGCTGGCGCAGCGGGCGAACGCGCTCGACCCCACCCGGTTGCCCGGTCGGCTCTCGGCCACCGCGGCAGTGCGCTATGCGCAGGACCCTGAGGCCTTCGCCGCCGAACTGATCCGCCCCATGCCAACCGGCCCCGTGCCGCAGGCGGCGCTGGGAACCGCGTTCCACGCCTGGGTGGAGAACTACTTCGGACAGGCCACGCTGCAGGACTTCGAGGACCCGCAGTCCCGCAAATCCCTGCCCGCTGCGCTGCAGGATCGTTTCACCCGGCTGCAGCGGACATTCCTGGCCAGCGAATTCGCCTCCAGGGTCCCCGTCGCAGTGGAACTGCCGTTCGAGCTCATCCTGGGCGAAGCCGGAGCACAGATGCGCATTCCCGGCAAGATCGACGCGGTCTTCCCCACGGAGACCGGTTTCGAGGTCGTGGACTGGAAGACGGGCAGCTCGGTCACGGGAGCAGAACTCCAGGCCAGAGCCGTGCAGCTGGCCGTCTACGCCCGGGCGGTGGAGGCGATGCCGAGGTTCGCCGGCCGGCCGGTCACCGCGACGTTCTTCTATCTGGGCGACAACCGGATCGTCAGGCCTGCGGACCTGCCGGATCCCGATCTGTTGCTCGAACGGATGACGGCCGGTCGATGACACCGGTCTCGGACTCCTCCGCGGCCTCGGCCGCGGAGGAGTCGGCGGTGACGCCCGGGCCCGGCTCGGGCGCGTCCTCCGGCAGTTCGGCCAGCGAGCGCAGCAGTTCGACGGCCTCGTCAACTCCTTCGGCGTCATCGGCGTCGGCACAGGCCAGCAACAGGCCCAACACTCCCATTTCGGAGACCAAGCCGACCCGTTCCACCAGGTACGGGTCATCCATCCGGCGTTCGGCCAGATACACGTCGAGTAGTCGGATGAAGTCCTCGGTCGACATCAGGTCCGCCACGCCGGCCAGATCATGGGCCGGATCGCCCACCCGGACCCGGGCCAAATCGGTCACCGCCACCAGGTCATCACCCGTGGTCCGCAGAGCGTCGATGCCCAAATCGCCGTGGAGTACCGCCGGCAGGAAGTGCCAGACGGCCGCGGTCTCCAAAGTCTCCTCCCAGCGCTGCAGCAAGGCACCGGGGACCTTCCCGGTCTGGGCACCACGGTCCAGCTCGGCCAACAGCGAATCGCGGACCTCCAGGGGTTCCCGGGTCGGTAGGCCGGCATCGGCGACGGCGGCGACATCCGCGGTGTGCAGGCGGGCCAGGAATCGCGCTAGTGAGTCGACCAGGCCCGGGTGCTCGGTGAATGCCGCAGTCGACAGTGGAGTCCCCGGTAGCGGGCGGGTGATGCGCAACTCGTATTCCCGGTCGAGCGACCAGGTGCCGGGCTTAAGATCCTGTGTCGCCAGAGTCTCCGGGAAGGCCGGGGAGTCGGACGGCAGGATCGTGCGCAGTACCGCGGCCGCGACCTGTTCGGTCTGGGCTTCGAGGGCGTCCGTCGGATCGAGTAGGGAGGCGAGCACGAAGCGGTCCCCGTCGCCCACGAGCACGCGCAGACGATCGGTTCCGTCCAGCACGCTGAACTGGGTCGGAGAGAGTCCGTCGACCAGATGCGAGGCGGCGGCGGCCATATGCAGGGGCAGGTTATCCACCCCACCAATCTACGACACCGGCTCCGCTGTGCCCTGGTGCCCGGCGGGTGTGTTGTCGATTCCGGCGGTATCGTGGGGGACATGAAAGCCGAACCACTGCAGCCGGCCAGCCTGGGTCGGCATCTGGCCGCTCGCAATCACACCGCCCGTGGAACCGATGGGGACTTAGCCGATGTCCTCGCCCGTGACACGACCCGGCTGGTCTTCGCCGACCACGGCTACCTGCTGGTCGCCGCCGGTAGTCTGTGCACGATGGGCCCCGACGAGTATCTGGCCCAAGCCTCGACCATTACAGGCACCCGCATCTACCTGGGTCTGGACCAGGGAGTGGACTACGTGGGCATCGGCCTCGATCAGGCGGGCCGGGACGCGCTGGACGCCCATCTGGACGTCCATCACTCCCTGGATGCCGAGGACATGCTCGACGCCCCGGCATCCGGGTTGCACTCGGTGCGGCCCCACTGGGTCGACCTGGGCAGTCTGGCGGAGGAACTGAGCGACCTGGATGTGGGCCTGGCGTGCGCACTGGTCGCAGTGAACAACTGGCATATGTCGCACACCCACTCCCCGCGCAACGGATTGCCCACCACACCGGTCGCGGGAGGCTGGGTCAGGCGGGACCCGACCACCGGATCCGAACACTTCCCACGGACCGACCCTGCGGTCATCATGGCCGTCGTGCACACGGACTCGGCCGGGGTCGAACGATTGCTGCTGGGAAACAACGCACTCTGGGAGCCAAACCGCTACAGCCTGCTCGCCGGTTTCGTCGAACCCGGTGAGACGCTGGAGCGCGCGGTTGTGCGCGAGGTGTTCGAGGAGGCCTCCGTGGTCTGTCATTCCCCTGTGTACGTCGGCAGCCAGCCGTGGCCCTTCCCCTCCTCTCTCATGCTGGGTTTCTTCGCCACGGCGGAGTCCCGTGACGCGCGTCCCGACCGCGATGAGATGGCCGGACTGCGGTGGGTGACGCGGAAGGAACTACTGGCCGAACGCGCCGCTGGCACTATGCGACTGCCCGGCACCGTGTCGATCGCCGGCCAGATCATCGAGTCCTGGCTGGCTGGTGATCGGTGACGCAGGGGCACGCGCCCACTGAGGGGCTGGACCCCGATGCCCTGCTGGCCGGTCTCGACGCCGAACAGGCGCAGGTCGCCACGCACACCGGCGGGCCCCTGGTAGTCCACGCGGGCGCCGGAACCGGTAAGACACGGGCGATGACCCACCGGATCGCCTATGGGGCGGCCACAGGAGGTCTCGACCCCCGACACGTCCTCGCACTGACCTTCACGGCCAAGGCGGCCGGGGAGATGCGCTCGCGCCTGCGGGGCCTGGGAGTGCCGATGGTGCAGGCGCGGACCTTCCATTCGGCGGCCCTGCGGCAGTTGCGCTACTTCTGGCCGAGGTTCGCGGAGGGGGACTTCCCCCAGCTCATCACCGCTAAAGCGGGGCCGGTCGCCAGGGCGATGGCCGAATCCGGGTTCGAGGTCGAACGCGAGACGGTGCGCGATGTCGCAGCGGAGATCGAATTCGCCGCGGTCAGCCTGATTGGTGTGGAGGAATACGCTGCACAGGCCGGGCACCGGGAACTGCCGGAGGGAATCGACGCTGCGGCCATGGTGCGCATCATGACGGCATACGGCGAGTTGAAATCGCGTGGACGCCTGCTGGACTTCGAAGACGTGTTGCTGGTCCTCGATGGGATTCTGGGCACCCGCGAGGACATCGCGGCGGAAATCCACCAACAGTACCGCCACTTCGTCGTCGACGAGTTCCAGGACGTCTCGCCCCTGCAGTTCGATCTGCTGATGCGCTGGCTGGGCCGGCGCGACTCACTGTGCGTGGTCGGCGATCCGGCTCAGACGATCTACAGTTTCGCGGGGGCGCGCGATGGATTCCTCTTGGGCCTGCCCAATCGCCTGGAGAACGTGCGGACCGTCTCCCTGGTGCGCAACTACCGCTCGTGCCCGCCGATCGTGGCGGCTGCCAATCGCATCCTGGCACACACCGGCCGTAAACCCCTGGTGCTGCAGCCGGTGCGCTCCGGTGGTGGGCCCGTGCGGTACACGGAATATCCCGACGACGAAGCCGAGGCGATGGGCGTGGCGGAGGCCGTCGCCGGCCAGATCGCGGCGGGCCGGCGGGCCGGGGACATCGCGGTGCTCTTCCGCACCAACGGCCAGAGTCGGGCCTTCGAGGAAGCGCTGAGCCGCCGCGGCATCTCCTATGTGCTGCGCGGCGGCGAGCGCTTCTTCGCCAGGCGCGAGGTCAAGGAGGCGATCGCCGTGCTGCGCGCCAACCAGCGCAGCGTCCCCGGCACCACACCCCTGTCGGAGGCCGTGCGCGAGCTGGTGGCCGGCGTCGGATGGACCACGAGCGCGCCGACGGCCGGGGGACGGGTGCGCGAACGCTGGGAGTCGTTGAGCGCACTGGTCGACCTGGCGGACGAGATGCAGGCCGAACACGAATTGCCGGTGCCGCTGAGCGCTTTCGTCGCGGAACTCGACGATCGTAGGGAACACCAGTTCGCACCGGCCGTGGACGGCGTGACCCTGGCCAGCGTCCACGCTGCGAAGGGACTCGAATGGCCGGTCGTATACCTGGTGGGGCTCTCCGAGGGGCTTCTGCCGATCTCCTATGCCCGGAGTCCGGGGCAGATCGCGGAGGAACGGCGGTTGTTCTACGTGGCGCTGACCCGCGCCAGGGACGAGGTCGAGCTCAGCTGGTCGCTGGCGCGTCAACGCAGCCAGGTCAACCGGCGCAGGCCCTCGCGGTTCGTCCAGGAGACCCGTGCGCCAGGGCCCGGTTCAACCGGGCACACAGCACCGGCGCCGAGGCCGCGGGCCCGGCGCGAACTCCGGTGTACGAACTGCAATCGGGTGCTCGACACCCCGGCACAGAAGGCACTGGGTCGGTGTGAGGAGTGTGCGGGCCCGGTGGACCGGGCCGTGTTCGACCGGTTGGTGGCATGGCGCGCGGAGCAGGCGGAGGTGGAGCGGGTTCCCGCATACATGGTGTGCACCGAGTCGACCCTCGAACTGATCGCACGATTGCGGCCGACCGCGCAACGGGAGCTCGCCCTGGTCCCAGGGATCGGACCGGTCAAACTCGAGCGCTACGGCACGCGCCTGTTGGAGGTGCTCGCCGGCTGAGGGCGGGATCACGGCTCAGCCGGCTGGGGGACGGGTGGGCACTGCCAATGGGATGCGGCATGGGCAGGATGGGGAGAAGCCGACAGTGACGTCCTCCGCCTGGCCCAACGGCAGGCTCAGGCGCAGTCCGGTGTCCGCGGGCTTGAGCCCCAGCAGAGCCGCTCTCAGATGGCCGGCCAGGTGCGCCGCGCCGAGGTCGTGCAGGACGGGGTCGAGCTGGTCGGCCCGCCAGCTGGAGGTGCGCAGGGCCCTCCAGGACTCGAACCAGGAATCGTCGGAGTCCATGGCCGCTTCGACCAGGCAACCCGAGCATGGTGTCCGACCCGCGCGGATGATGTGTCCGATTCTGGTGCTGGCCTCGCCGAACACCACGTGCAGGTGCGCAATGTCCTGCTCCACCAGGGCCGCGGCGCTCAACAGGTCTGCGGCCAGGAAGGAGGTGAGCACGACCACCTGTTCCCGATTCGGGCCCGTCGGCTCTCCACTGAGCGCGTGCGCGTCGAGCCCGGCCCTGCGCAGTACCGGGGCCAGTGATTCGGCCAGGGGACCGACGATGTCGATACGTGTCGCGGCCAGTTCCCGGTCCAGGGCCGCTGGGTCGTGGCCGGTGGCCGCAGCCAGTGCCTGCACGTGTTGTCCTGCCGGGTCGCCGGGTGCTGACTCCGCCGGGACCAGGGCACCCGCCTGGTCCAGCAGGCCCAGGAGCATGGCCGCTCGGTCCGCGTCCATTCCCGCCCTGGACACGGCGGCATCCAGTTCCGCGGTGCCCAGGCCCAACCTCAGCCGGTTGATCAGTTCCACGTCTGCAGCGCTGAGCCCATCGACGTAGACGGGATCTTCGCTCCCGATCTGCATGCTGTTCTCATCGATCCAAACCAGTGGAAGGGATGTGAATGTTCGATACATGGTGACCTCCGTGTGCACAACGGTACGGTCTGGTCCACGGCAGGGGAAGGGAAGGGGCAAAATCTGTGGACAAGGTGACGCACGGTCGCGGAAAGGCACGCGCACCGCGCCGGCCGGGTGGGGGAACGGATGCGGGCGCCGACCGAGTCGATGGCGTCGACCCGGGCGACGCCCGTTCCGTTTGTTCGGACCGCACCCAGGGCGTCCACGGACCTTCCCCTTGTCCACGGCCGCCGGGCATTGTGCAGCCCGCACATCAAAACTATTGCCAGACACACCGGCGCGTCAAGCCGGGTGTGGCTGTGCTTGTGTGATAAAGGAGCCCGGGAATGGGGATGTGTCGGTGCCCGAGGGTAGATTCGATGCCATGGATACCACTGAGGTGCGCGCATTGTTGGAGGCCGGCGACATCGAGATCCGCAGGTCGGCGCGCCGGCGCAAAACGATCTCCCTGACCGGGGCCCCGGGGTCCTGGGTGCTGGCGGTTCCCCAGCGCTGGCGGCCCGAGGGGAATCTGGGGCAGATAGCCGAACTCATCACCCGTTTGGAGAAACGGCGGGGCCGGCCACGGCAGTCGGACGCTCAGCTGTGGGAGCGGACGCTGGAGCTGAACACGTGCTATTTCGCCGATGGCATAGCCCCGGCCAGCGTCGTGTGGGTCGAAAATCAGCGCAGCCGGTTCGCCTCGACGACACCGGCGACCGGGGCGATCCGGGTGTCCAACATGTTGCGCGAGGTTCCCGACTGGGTGCTGGACTCCGTGCTGGTCCACGAACTCGCCCACTTGCGCCAGGCGGACCACTCGGCGCGTTTCAAGGAGTTGACCGCCCGCTATCCGCGGACCGGGGAAGCGCAGACGTATCTGGAGGGCTTCAGTGCGGGCATGTCGTTCGCGACGGGGTCGTGAACGGCTCAGGATGTGCCGGAGCGGCCCAGCGCGGAGCGGATCCGGGGGAGTATCCCCGGCAGGCGGCGGACGATGTCGGGTGCGGTCTCCTCCGGTAGTGCATCGAGCCGGTGCCACCCGATCTCCAGGGACTCCGGGGAGGCCGCGATCGGTTCGGCAGGATCGAGAACCGCGGCGTACATGATGTCGGCGTGTATCCGACAGGTGCCGAAGGACTCGGGCAATTCGTGGATGCTCGCGGACACCGGGAGGTCCACCGCGGGTTCCAGGCCCTGTACTCCGGACTCCTCCCGGGCCTCGCGCACGGCGGCCTCGAGCACGGAGGCATCGCCGGCCTCCAGGTGTCCGCCGAACTGCAACCACTGTCGGGCCTTGCGGTGCAGGGTCAACAGGACCCGGTCGAAGTCGGGGGAGACGACCAGGCAGCTGGCGGTGACGTGGACCGGATTGGCCCTGACCCCGCTGGCATCCCCGGTCCGGTCGATGAAACCGGCGATTCTGAGAGCGTGCCCGGGTTCACTCATGGCGGGATCGGCCCGCCGCAGCAAGGCGGCGATCCGAGCCCAGGCCGTGGCATTCCCTCCGGGTGGGAGGGTCACTTCGCCCTGCCCTCGCCGCCGCCCTCCTCGTCCAGGAGCCGGTAGAGCGCGGCGTCGAAGTCCGCATCCCCCTCCCAGCCGGCCGTGCGGCGCTCGCGGTAGCCCAGTGGGTCGTCGAGGTCCGCTTGCTGGGGTAGATCGTCCAGGTGGGTGAAGACGGCGTCGCGGGCTGCCGCGCCCTCCGTCTGCTGCAGATAGCCGAACAGGGTGGAGGCGTCCTTGATGCGCGTTGGCTGCAGCCTGAGCCCCAACAGGTCTTCGAAGGCCTGGTCCGCGGTGCTGGTCATCGACAGGCGCTCCCGGATGCCGGCCCGCAGCAGGTCCCGCTGTGGCAGGTCCTTGCACGCTTCATAGGTCACGACCTCGACCCAACCCGCAATCGTCGACAGCAGGACGTCAAGGCTTTCCAGGGCGTCGCGCTGTGCCGGATTGTCCTGGGGGCGGAACAGGTTCCCGCCGATCTGCTCGCTGATCTCCTGGATCTTCGCCGGGTCGAAGTTCCCCGGGTCGATGTCGCCGGCCAGATTCTGCAGCCCGTCCAGATCGACTTCGATGTTCGAGGCGTACTTCGCCAGGACCGTGCTGATATGACCGGCCAGGTACGGGGCGCGGGAATACAGCCAGATGTGTGCCAGCTCCATCACGGCGAGATAGAGCCGCAGCTGCTCGTCGTCGACGCCCATGGAGGCGGCAGCGCCTGGCAGGTTGACGGCGATCAGGGCCGGGGCCCCGTCGGCGGTCACCGGCAGCCCGTATTCGGTCCCCGTGAGAACGCTGCCGGAGAGGTTGCCCAGGGCCTGTCCCAGCTGCGTTGCGAACATCTGGGCACCCATCGAGCCGAAGATCTGCTGGGCACCGGCGAGGAACCCGCGCATCTCCTCGGGCACCTGGGCGCCCAGCGATCGGGTCAGGGCCGAGGTCATGTTCGTCTTCACCGCATCGGTCAGCTCCAACCAGCCGGCGGCGGTCTGCTCGACCCAGGTCCGCCGGTTGAATGCCCGGCCGTTGAACGAAGTCGCGGGGGAGTCGATGACCTGGCCCAGCCAGAGTTCGGCCAGGCGGAACGCCTCCTCGACCAATTTGGTCTGCTCGGTGCTGACAGTCGGGTCCGGCGTCGGGATGTGACCCGTGGCGGCTCGGATCACGGTGTCGGGACCCGCCTGGGCCCCCATCATGTTCTGCAGGTTCTGCATGAAGCCGCCCAGCATGGCCGGATCGAAGGGCATTCCTCCGGGCATCTGACCCGCGGGCTTGCCGTCGGGGCCGAAGAACATCGCGAACATGTCACCGAACGGATTGTTCTCGTCGTCGGGACGGTCTTTATCCTCGTTGCGGTCGGTCATGCTGGCCCCTTCCGGATGGCTGGTACGGAGTTTCCTCGATTCCTCAAGGGTAACGAGTCGTCCTGGCGATTCCTTCCGTTCCGGCGGCGGTGCACCGGGTATTTCGTTCACGGCGAAACATCCCCTGTGCGCAACCGGGGGATTCGTGCAGTGTGCCTTGGTGGATTAGACTACAGGGGCGCCCTACGGGCGCGGCGGATGTTCAGGACGGGATAGGCACAACGTGAGTCTTTCAGCAGATCAGACGGGTCACAGCGGGAGAAAGGGGACGACGGGGAAGTCGTCTCTGCCGGGTGTACTGACCTATCTGCTCATCATCTATGCACTGGTCGTCCCCGTCCCCTACATGATTCAGAAGCCAGGCCCGGTGTTCAACACCCTGGGTGGCACCGGCGAGGGCGATCACACCCCACTGCTGAGCATCACGGGGATGAAGACGTATCCGCTGTCGGGGCAACTCGACATGCTCACAGTCGGTGTGGTCGGCGGGCCGGGACGCCGGGTCAACGCATCCCAGGCCGTGCAATCGGTCATCGCCGGGCACGACACGGTCCTGCCCAAGGAGGCCTACTACCCCCTGACGACCACTGCCGAAGAGGTCGATACCGCGAACACCGCGGAGATGGCATCCTCGCAGGATCTGGCGACGGCGGCCGCGTTGACCGAACTGGGCGTCGATTTCGGCTCGGCACTCGCAGTAGCGCAGGTGACCCCCGGCAGCCCGGCCGACGGCACACTGCGGCCGGATGACCGCATTCTCAAAATCGATTCCAGTCAGGTGTCCGGGGATAACGCCGGAGCCAAAACCGTCCAGACCCGGGTCGCCAAGGGCCGCCCCGTCGATCTGACCATCCAGCGCGGCAAGACGAAGAAGACGGTGACGATCAGGCCGACGCAGACGGACGGGAAGTTCGCCCTGGGCATCGTGTTGGGGCAGAAGTACGACTTTCCTGTCACGGTGAAGTACAACGTCGAGGGCGTGGGCGGGCCATCGGCCGGAACGATCTTCGCGCTGACGATCATCGACGCGCTGACCCCCGGTGATCTGACCGGCGGTAAGCCGATCGCGGGCACTGGCGCGATCACGGCCGACGGCACCGTCCAACCGATCGGCGGGGCCAGACAGAAGGTCGCGGCCGCAGCGGCCGCCGGCAACGAGTACTTCCTGGCACCGCGGGACAACTGCGCCGAGGTCCTCGAGGCCGCAGCCCAGACGGATCTGCACGTCGTGCGCATCGACGATCTGAAGTCGGCGCGGGCTTCGGTGGAGAAGATCGCGGCCGGCAGGACCAACGGCCTGCCGGCCTGCGGGACGAATTGATGTAACAGAAGAGCTTCCGGCGCGTGTTCGACGCGTCGCCGTGGCCCCGGCGGTTCCGGGGTAACCGGAATTACCCAGGGACGAGGAGAATCACCCCGTGTCACAGTCGCCACCCCGCCCGGCCAGCGCCGGCGCCACCCGCCGCGGCAGGCCATCGCCGCTGATCCTGACGATCATCGCGGTGGTCGTCCTGCTAGTCCTGTTCGTCGCGTTCTCGCAGGTCTACACGGAGGGCCTGTGGTTCAACCAGTTGGGTTCTCTGTCGGTGTTCGGCACCCAGTGGATCAGTCGGATCGTGTTGTTCCTCATCGGGTTCGTGCTGCTGGGTGTGGCCGTGTGGTTGCCGCTGTTCCTGGCCCACCGATACCGGCCCGTATATGCGCCGACGACGCCGCGGCAGGAGAACCTGGATCGCTATCGTGAGGCCATCGAGCCGCTGCGCAAGGGCTTGACCATCGTCGTGCCCGTGGTGGTCGGCCTGCTCGGCGGTCTGGCGCTGGCCCCGTCGTGGAAGCAGGCGCTGGAGTTCGTCCACCGCACACCCTTCGGGAAGGACGATCCGCAGTTCGGGCTGGACCTCGGATTCTACGTGTTCACCCTGCCGGTCCTGCAGACCGCGGTGAACTTCCTGGGCACCGCCCTGCTGCTGACCGTGATCGCCGGCCTCATCGCCCACTACCTGATGGGCGGGATCCGGCCCGCGGAGACGAAGGGCCTGACCCTGACTCGAGCCGCGAAGGTTCAGTTGGCGATCAGCGCGGCCCTGCTGCTGCTGAGCCAGGCGGCCCGTCTGTTCCTGGGGCGCTTCTCGGCACTGATGGATGATTCCGGCCTGGTCACCGGTGCGACCTATTCGGCGGTCAACATCACCCTGCCGGCGCTGCTCATCGTCTCCGTTGCAGCCGCCGTGGTGGCCCTGCTGCTGGCGGTCAACGCATTCCGTCCCGTGTGGCGGCTGTCGATCGTGTCCGTGGTGATGCTGCTCGTGCTCGGCGGGGTGGCCGTCCTCGGTCTGCCCGCGGCGGTTCAGCAGTTCAAGGTCCAGCCGTCCGAGTCCAACCTCGAGCGCGAGTACATCCAGCGCAATATCGATGCGACGCGCTCCGCCTATGGGATCGCCGATGTGGACGTGAAGTCCTATGAGCCCAAGACCACGGCGGCCTCCGGTGCTCTGGCCTCGGATGCGGAGACGGCGGCCTCGATCCGCCTGCTCGACCCGAATCTGGTCTCGGATACCTTCCGGCAGCTGCAGCAGCAGCGGCCGTTCTACTCCTTCCCCGAGCAGCTCGATGTGGATCGCTATCACATCGACGGGCAGACCCACGATTCGGTCATCGCGGTGCGCGAACTCAACGCGAACTCGCAGAGTGACTCCTCCTGGCTGAACCAGCGTGTGGTCTACACCCATGGTTTCGGCGTCGTGTCGGCCTATGGCAATAAGCAGGGCAACGACGGGCAGCCGGTCTTCATGGAGTCGAACATCCCGCCCAAGGGAATCCTGGGCGACTACGAGGAACGCGTGTACTTCGGTGAGAGCTCGCCGACCTATTCGATCGTCGGTGCGCCCGACGATGCCGACCCGCGCGAAATCGACTATCCCTCCGACGAGGGAGACGGCCAGGTCTACAACACGTTCAAGGGCGACGGTGGCCCCAAGGTGGGCAATCTGTTCAACCGACTGCTCTACGCGATCAAGTTCCAGGATGAACAGATCGTCCTCTCCGATGCGCTGAACCCGGATTCGCAGATCCTCTACGACCGTGCTCCGCGTGAACGCGTAGAGAAGGTAGCGCCCTTCCTCGAAGTCGACGGCGACCCGTACCCTGCGGTCATTGACGGTCGGATCAAGTGGATCGTCGACGGCTACACGACCAGTGCCTCGTACCCGTACTCCAAGCCCGAAACCCTGGGGGACGCGACTCGGGACTCGGTGACGCAGCGCAGCGGCAACACGGTGCAGGCACTGCCGGATGAGAAGGTCAACTACATCCGCAACTCGGTCAAGGCCACGGTCGACGCCTATGACGGCTCGGTCGACCTCTACGCCTGGGATGACAAGGACCCGGTGCTGCAGACCTGGCAGAAGGTCTTCCCCGGTATGCTCAAGCCGCTGTCGGACATGTCCGGGGATTTGATGAGCCACGTCCGCTATCCGGAGGATCTGTTCAAGGTGCAGCGTTCGCTGCTCTCGCAGTACCACGTGGCAGATGCGGCCTCGTTCTACACCCGACAGGACTTCTGGTCGAACCCGGTGGATCCGACGGCGGACAGCCAGGGCAATTCGCCCCAGCCGCCGTACTACCTGACGATGAAGATGCCCGGTCAGGACCAGGCCGCGTTCTCGTTGACCTCGACGTTCATCCCACGCCAGACCGAGGGACAGAGTCGTAACAACCTGACCGGCTTCCTGGCAGCGGATGCGGATGCGGGTTCGACGGCGGGTAAGCCTGCGGAGACCTACGGCAAGCTGCGCCTGCTGCAGCTGCCACGCAACACCACGTTCCCCGGCCCCGGACAGGCGCAGAACAACTTCAACACCGATCCCACGGTGCAGGAGGCCCTGCTGGCCCTGCGGCGCGGTAACGATTCGACGGTCCAGAGCGGCAACCTGTTGACTCTGCCGGTGGCCGATGGCCTGTTGTACGTGCAGCCGGTCTACGTGCGCTCCTCCGGACAGACGTCGTATCCCAAGCTGCAGCGGGTGATCGTGGCATTCGGTGACAAGATCGGCTTCGCCGCAACCCTCGATGAGGCGCTGAATCAGGTGTTCGGCGGCAACTCGGGCGCCGATGCCGGCGATGCCGGAACGGACAAGCAGGATGAGGACTCCGGTTCTTCGAATGGTTCGGGCGGCGATAAGTCCGGAGACGCGAAGACGGACCGCAGCCCCTCGCTGAACAAGGCGCTCAAGGACGCCAAGCAGGCGATGGAGGACTCCGACGCTGCGATGAAGGCGGGTGACTGGGCGAAGTACGGTCAGGCGCAGAAGCGTCTGCAGGCCGCGATCGACGCCGCTCAGAAGGCGGAGGCCGAGGCCAAGAAGTAACGGCAAGGGGACCGGCGGGCACCGATTTGCCGCTTGGCTCTGTGGCGACTATAGTTGTATGAGTTGCCGCGGGGTGGAGCAGTTCGGTAGCTCGCCGGGCTCATAACCCGGAGGTCGTAGGTTCAAATCCTGCCCCCGCCACGGAGATAGGCCCCCATCAGGTGTTTCACCTGGTGGGGGCCTTTTTATGTCCGTGGTTGTGCACTCGGAGTGCTGCACGTCATAGAGGGTTAGCGGCAAGAATGTGTGTACAGCGTCGGCGTGTCTAGCGTCTTCTTCCACCCCATCCGTGTTGGATTCCGTTGCCGTCTTCGGGGCTGAAGGCGGTGCCGTAGAGCAGGTTGGTTTCCTCGCGCCCGGTCTCGGGCTTGACAGTTGTCCGGGTCGTTTTGGTCCTCCAGTGGGCTGGTGTGACGAGCATCCAGGGGTCTTCAGGTGCTTGTGTGCGCCGGTAAAGCAGCCAGTCGACTCCGCGCCTGGCATGGTCGATCGACATGCCACGGTGGTGGCGTAGGAAGTCTTTGATCGCCTTGTTCGGTCCGCCTTCTAACGCGTTCGTCGTCTTCGCGATCGTGTAGCCGTCTTCGGCGAGTTTCAGCCAGGTGAATAACTGGTCGGCGCGGATCAGGTTGGCCAGCAGTTTGTGGGCTCTGCGGGTGCGGATGTGGGTGTACCACCAGGACTGGTTGGTTCTGGCGTATGCGGGCCTGGTGATCCCGGATTGGGCGCGGGTGCGGTGTTTGAGGAACGTTTCCCAGCGGGCTTCCCACGTGGCGAACTCGGCACTCCAGGCAGCGGCTTGTTCCAGCGTGGTGACGCGGCTCAGCGTCTTGTACAGGCCGAGGAGTTCCTTGTTCGCCGGCAGGCTGGGGCGCCGGGTGAGGTGTTTGTGCGCGGCTTGGCGGATGTGGAAGTGGCAGCGTTGGATGCGGGTGGCCGGCCAGAGGCGTTTGATCGTCGAGGTCAGTGGCCCGTTGCCGTCGACGATCGCAGCCACCGGCGCTGGAATGCGTTCGATGAGTGCGGTCCAGGAGGCGGTCTTCTCCTGGTCGCACCATTGCCAGTCGATGACGTGGCTACCGGTGTGGGCGATGAGAACACACCAGCCGTTGAAGTACGTGCCGTCGAGCATGATCTGGTCGTGGATTTCCCCGGTCGGTGTGATCGTTGGGCGCACGTTCCAGCACCAGGCCACACGGTGGCGGAATGTCCGGCCGGATTCGGTGGTGCCGCCTTGTCGTGTGGTGCCGGTCAGCCAGGTGAGGAAGTCGGTGAACTCGGCCTTGCGCGTGATGTCGATGCGTGACTGGGTGGTCGAGGCCCCGCAGTGTTTGCATCGCCAGCGTGTCCGCCCGGCGGTGGTCTTGCCGTTTTTGACGAGCTTGTTTGCGCATACACCACAGCGGGGGTGATTCCTTGGATTGGGCACTGAACATGCTTGCAGACCATGTTCGGCCCGGTCTTGCCCGTCTGTCTACTGGGCAAGCGCCCTATCCTGTACACACATTCTTGCCGCTAACCCGTCATAGAGTGGACGCGTACGAGGGGTTGACATTGTTAAAAAGTGAACTAAAGTAGTTGAACGTACAACAACAAAGCAACCACGCAATGGAGGCACACCATGACTGCACTTCCCACCAACCTGACCGCCGGCACCTGGAACATTGACCCGGTCCACTCGAGCTTCGGCTTCTCGGTCCGCCACTCCGGCGTGTCCAAGGTCCGCGGCGAGTTCGAGGACATCGCCGGCACCATCGAGATCGGCGAGCAGTTCGAGGACACCACGATCACCGCCAGCGCGAAGATCGACTCGGTCAACACCAAGAACGAACAGCGCGACGGCCACCTGAAGTCCGGCGACTTCTTCCTGGCCGAGGAATACCCGGAGATGACCTTCGCCGCCACCCAGATCAAGGACTTCGACGGTGAGGACTTCGTGCTCGTCGGCGACCTGACCATCCGCGGCGTGGCGAAGTCGGTGGAGTTCGCAGCCTCCTTCAACGGTGTGAGCACAGGCGGGGAGACCCCGGTCGCCGGCTTCGAGGCCTCGGCCACCATCAACCGCAAGGACTTCGGACTGAGCTTCGACGTGGTCCTGCCCGGCGGCGACCTGCTGGTCGGCGACAAGGTCAAGATCAGCATCGACATCGAGGCCGCCAAGGCCTGAGCGCAGCTCTGAACGACTGATAGCGCTAAGAGAGCCGGGGCCTGCGACGTTTCACACGTCGCAG
>NZ_JANIJY010000099.1:0-255 GCF_024580695.1 Brevibacterium sp. 91QC2O2
TCGACGGGTACGACACAGTCGACGTGTTCATCGGAATCGACGTCGGCAAGACCGAACACCACGCAGTCGCATTGGACCGCGACGGCAAGAAGCTCTACGACAAGCCACTACCGCAAGACGAGGCGAAACTGCGGACTGTCATCACCAAGATGACCGGCCATGGAACGGTCCTCGTCGTGGTGGACCAGCCGGCCACGATCGGCGCACTCCCCGTCGCGGTCGCCGCCGCGATGGGCGTCCTCGTCGGCTACATCC
>NZ_JANIJY010000100.1:0-255 GCF_024580695.1 Brevibacterium sp. 91QC2O2
TTTCACCCGGTCGGGGTCCAGGCCCTTGGTCCCGCGCGGGGTGATCGTGTCGACGACGCGCCCGTCGTCGGTGGCGGTGCCCTCCCAGTGGAAGTACGTGGCCAGGTCGCCGGGTGCCCTGGTCTGTCGGGACCCGACGATGAACCGCAGGCCCGCATCGTCGAGGTCCCTCAGGTTCTTGGATGAGAGCATGCCGGCGTCGGCGGCGATGACCATGTCGGCGATGCCGTGGCGGTCTTGGAACTGCTTGACGAT
>NZ_JANIJY010000101.1:0-252 GCF_024580695.1 Brevibacterium sp. 91QC2O2
CACCCGCCGCCTGTCTGCCTCACCGATCCGCGAAGCGTACGCCCGATCCGTTTGATGAACAGGGTCAGCCACTGCGGGCCGGGGCCTGTGCCGGTAGTGCCACGTCGACCGGGACACCCCGGTCATGATGCTCCTATAGGTTGTCAAGCCCGGTCGTGATCATGGTGGTGGTGATCGACCATGGCGAGGTGGCCTACGCGGCGAGCAGGTATTCACGGTAGGCGATGACGAAGTCATCGTCTCGGCGTTTAC
>NZ_JANIJY010000102.1:0-251 GCF_024580695.1 Brevibacterium sp. 91QC2O2
CACTCGCGCTACGTCGCTGATGGACATGATGCAGTCCGCCGACGTGGACCCCGTGATTCTATAAGGGCTCATTGCAGATAGGACGAATGTCAGCCGCCGAGGAGCGCTTCGAAACTCAGTGTCAGACCTGACTTCCACAATGTTGGGCGATTTCTGGGATTTCGAGATTGTTTGTGCTGGTGAGAGGCCTACGCTTGGGGGGCGTGGGTAACTAACGGGTCGCCTAAAATGGCCGGTATGAGCCCGTTCGT
>NZ_JANIJY010000103.1:0-250 GCF_024580695.1 Brevibacterium sp. 91QC2O2
GTCCGGTCGGGACACTCGATGATTCCCTGGTGGGTGGACAGATCACGGCAAAGGCACACACTGTGGTGGCCAGTCAGTGCCTGGGTCACACCCTGGATGGAAACCATCCCTACAAGTATCAACGTCCAGTGCTTTCCGTTGGGAGCCCAGAATCGTTGTCAGTCCGGTGACGAGTTCGTTCTCCGTCCGGATGAATCCTTCGGCTCGTCCGTCCGGGCGGGTTCGGGCTCTTGCGCGTTCCACTGATGCA
>NZ_JANIJY010000104.1:0-249 GCF_024580695.1 Brevibacterium sp. 91QC2O2
ATGGCGAGGTGGCCTACGCGGCGAGCAGGTATTCACGGTAGGCGATGACGAAGTCATCGTCTCGGCGTTTACCGCGTTCAAGGTAGGAAATCGTGGTGGGCCACGTGTTGAAGTGCCCGGCCGCGGTTTCCAAGCTGATCTTCTTCGACTGGCGCAGTGGCCTCAGGTCGTCGACGGCGGGTACCGGCTCGGGCCGGACAATGTGCCGGTAGGCCTCGTTGGCGATGTAGCGTTTGAGGCACCGCATGA
>NZ_JANIJY010000105.1:0-238 GCF_024580695.1 Brevibacterium sp. 91QC2O2
TCACCCCTAACCACAGGTCATCCCCTCCATTTTCAACTGAAGTGGGTTCGGGCCTCCACACGCTCTTACACGCGCTTCACCCTGCCCATGGCTAGATCACTCCGCTTCGGGTCTAGGACACGCGACTCAAACGCCCTCTTCAGACTCGCTTTCGCTACGACTACCCCACACGGGTTAACCTCGCCACATGCCACTAACTCGCAGGCTCATTCTTCAAAAGGCACGCCAGCACAGTCAT